>JAKJDB010000205.1 GCA_022706175.1 Candidatus Zhuqueibacterota bacterium
TTCGAGAATATACGGCCGCCCTTGTTGATTCATGCGAAAATCGACGCGCGCGTAATCGCGGCAGCCCATCAACCGAAAGGCTCTGATCGCCAGCGTCTGCAGTTGTTTCTGCTTGGCGGCGCTGAGCCTGGCCGGGCAGATCGGCACCGTGGTGTCGAACAATACATGGCCCTCGAACCATTTGGCCTCGTAGCTGCAGATGTGCGGATAGCCCTCCGGCACTTTGGAGAAATCGATCTCTGACACCGGCAGAGCCATCGGCGCCTCTATTTCCATGACCGCGACGTTGAATTCTCGGCCGGCGATGTACTGCTCCACCAGCGCCGGTTGATTGTAGGCGGCCAGCACCTGGCGGACCTGGATATCCAATTGCTCTGGTGTGCGTACCACCGAGTGCGGGTAGATGCCCAGGCTGGCGTCTTCGTTGTTCGGTTTGACAATGGCCGGGAACTGATCGAAGGTGATCTCGTCCGGCGTGGTGACCAGCTGGCCTTTGGCCACCGGCAGGCCGGCGCCGTGCAGCATCAATTTGGTCTGGTATTTATTCTGACACATCGCCAAAGTACGTGCCGGATTGCCGGTGTAGCGGACTGCCATTAATTCGAGCAGGCTGGCCACACAGAACTCCATGAATGGACGGTCTTTGTAACCCTCGCAGAGGTTGATCACCACGTCCAGTTTCTGCTCGGTAATTTTATGCATAAAATCATATAGATCATTTACTAAGGGCACGAGCTTTGGTCGATAGCCGAATTGACTGATCTGATGGAAGACATCCATGGCCATGTCTTTGACCGTCTCTTCCGAGATCTGTTCGATCTTTTTCGTCTCCGGTGAAACGTATTCGTTATAGGCGATGCCGACGTTGATTGTTTCAGGATTCATCGACTATCCCCAGACGTTGTTTGGCAGCATCGACGACGCGATGGATCATTTGCGCATAAGAGTACCCGGCTGTGCGCGCTGCTTTGGGCAGACAGGAATTGTCCTCCGGATTCGGCAGAATGCCCGGCAACGGATTGATCTCGAGAATGTGCGGCCGGCCGGCGCTGTCCAACCGAACATCGATGCGGCTCCAATCCCGCAGCCGCATCACCTTGCAGACGCGCACGACGAGATCGTGAATTTCTTTTTTCAGGTTTTCCGAAAGATCGGCCGGGCAGCGAAAGATCTCCAGGGGTTTCTCCGGAACGTCCCAAATCCACTTGGCCTCGTAGGAATAGATGGGCGCGGCTCCGTCCGGCAACCGGCTGTGATCGATTTCAACGATGGGCAGCACCTCCAGATCCGGCAGGTTGCCCAAGGTGCCGACGGTGAATTCGCGGCCGGCTAAAAACTCCTCGACGATGACCGGCTGTTGATACAGCGTCGTCACCTCGGCGACGCGTTCGCCCAAGGCCTCAGGCTGATAGACGACGGAATTATTCTTGATGCCTTTGCTGGAACCTTCATACATCGGCTTGACGATCGCCGGCAGAGCAACATCGGCGGGCAGATCGGCGAGCGTTTCGACGGTCCAGAAGCGCGCGTTGGCGATGCCGTGATAGGACAAAATTTCTTTGGCGCGTGATTTGTCCAGACACAAGGACAGCGTTAATGGATCAGAGCCCGTGTAGGGAATATTTAAAATTTCACACAGAGACGGAATATGCGATTCTCGATTGGGGCCGAATACGCGTTCGGCTATATTGAAGACGAGATGGGGGTTGGCGTTTCGCAGGCGTTCGTAGGCATACTCATCCGACTCGATCGGAATGACATCATATCGCTCAGCCAGGGCGTTGTGTACGGCCAGAATGGTTTCGTCCGAATCACATTCCGCCAACAGATCCGGCGGAGGTTCTTCATCGTCCCCCTCCATGGCAACGTCCTGACTCGTCAACCGGCTGACCATTCCGGCCATGCCGTCTTTGGAACTGTGTACTAGGGCAATGCGCATGAAATAGATATTTTCCTCTCCACCGATTTAACAAGTCTACTAATGGTGCTGTTGAGAATTTTTTTGACATAGAAGTTGTGTTGTTTGATGTTAAATATAATTTTTACACGTTAATTGTCAATACTTTTTTTCAAAAAAACGCGATAAAGACAATTTTTTTTCGTTTTTAGCCGTTTTTTTCGCCTTTGAAACGCTTTTTAGGACGTTCACACAATAATGAATTATTATTCATTATCGATCCGGGCGCTCAAACGGCCTCAGCGCGTGGTGATGGAAAATTTCGGCGGCTGCAGCAAATGCTTTTTCACCGCGCACTGATCCACCGCACGCACAATGGCGGAGCGATATTTTTCCGGAAAGTCTTCGGGCAGTTTGATTTCAAGCGCGACCTCGGTGATCATGTGCGTCTCCGGATCCGATGTGGTCCTCTGCAGGATCTCCAATCCTTCGGAGTTCAGCCCGCGCTGTTTGCAGAAACTCAGCGCATAGATGCCGGCACAGGTGCCGAGCGAAGCGAGAAACAATGTGAACGGCGCCGGCGCCGTGCCGTCCTGATTGGTGACGATGGTGAACGGACCGTATTCGGCGTTCACCTGCAGCCCGCCGGGAAAAGTGATTTTAGCGTCCATGCAACGACCTCCCTATTTTTTTCATTTCTCTTTGGATGCCTGGTGCGATAAAAAGATTCAATAGAATAGTGCTTTGATAGCTCGAAAATTTTTGTTACTTTTTTTTCAATGATGCGAGGAGGAAAGAATGAAACATCTGCTGAGCGCGATCCTGCTGCTGGTGCTTCCGGTGCAGTCGAAGGACATCACCGTACACGTCCTTCCCCACAGCCACTGGGACCGCGAATGGTATATGCCCTTTGAACAACATCGTCTGCGCTTGGTGGATCTGTTGGATGCGGTCCTGCAGCAGTGTGAAACCGACGACGATTTTTATTTTCTCTGCGACGGGCAGACGATTATGGTGGAAGACTATCTCGCCGTACGTCCGGAAAACCGCGAACGCATCGGCCGTGCCATCCGCGAGCGGCGGCTCTCCTACGGTCCGCAATATATTCTGCCCGACACCTATCTGGCGGATGCAGAGTCCCAAGTGCGCAATTACTTGATCGCGGTTCGCGAAGCGGAACAGTGGGCCCCGGCCGCCTCAGCCGAGGAGCTCGCCCTGCCGCCTTTTTTCCTCTCTGTGGGCTATTTCCCGGATACGTTCGGCAATACAGCGCAAACACCGCAACTATTAGCAGAATTGGGATTTACATATTGTTTCGCCGGCCGCGGCTTTATACCGGAAAAAACCGGCTCCCATTTTTATTGGCAGTCGCCCGATGGCTCCCGGGTTTTTACCCACCAGTTCCCAGATTGGTACTGCAACGGCAAAGATCTCATCGCCGATGCGCAGGATTTCCATTCCCGTTTTAACCAAGCCCGGCGGTTTGCGGCGGGTGATCATTATTTGCTGATGAACGGCTGCGATCATCAGCCGTTGCAGAAAAATCTCCGCGCGGTGCTCGATTCCATCAATCAGCGGAAAACCGACGGACACTGCGTGATCTCCGACCCGCTGACATTTCTCGTTGCCGTGCAGGCTTCGCGGACTGATTGGCCGGTCTTTCTCGGCGAAGCGCGATCCAAACAGAAAGCCAACGGTCTGGGTTTGGAGGATGTGGCGTCGACCCGGCTCTATCTCAAACAAGCCAACTATCACGCCGGCCTGATGCTGGAGACCTATGCCGAACCGCTGGCCGCGTTGGCTCATGTCTATGCCGCTGCGCCGTATCCTCAGGCTTTTCTGGATCACGCCTGGAAACTGTATCTGCAGAACCAGGTGCATGACGACATTTGCGGCTGCAGCATCGATGCGGTTCATCAGGATATGATGATCCGCTTTCGTCAGGTGCAGGACGTGTGCGAGCCCATCATTCAGCGCAGCCTGGATGCGCTGCTCGCCCAACTGGACCTGTCCGGTCTTTCTCAGAACGACCGCGCTCTGTTCATTTTTAATCCCACGCCCTTTGACCGCAGCGAGATCATCACCGCAGAGGTGGATTTTCCAGATCGCATGACGATCCGGCAGTTATCCGCCCTGGCGCCCGATGGCTCGATCACGCCTTGTCGCGTGCTTTCCACAGAACGCGCTTTTAGCTATGACCTGCCGGATGATCATTTTCGCATCCCTTATCAGGTGACGCGTGTGCGGGTGCAATTGCCGGTCAGGGCGCCATCGTTGGGCTATTCGGTTTATCGTTTCACACCCACACAGACGGCGCTGACGCCTGACCGTCCGGTGCGCGTCACCGCTGATGGCCTTGAAAATGAGTACATCAAGGTGACCATCCAGGCGGATGGACGCTATGCGGTGGAGGATAAAACGAACGATCTGCGTTACCCGAATCTCGGCGATTATGAACTGCGCAGCGATGTGGGCGATGAATACAATTTCCGTGCTTTGCCGGCTGAAACGCCGAGGATCTATCCACCTTGTCCTGCTTTGGCACAAAAAGTGAGCGACACCGGCTTGGAAGCCACTCTGTGCTTTCAGAAAACCATCGCCTGGTCCGAAAGGATCGATGCAAACAAAGAGAAGCGCATCGGAGAGAATGTGCTGGATCTGAAAACTTTTTTAACGCTGCGCAGCGGCCAGCGCCGGCTCGATGTGCGCGTTGAACTGGACAACCATCTTTGCGATTACCGGCTGCGGGTGTCGCTGCCCACGTCGATCATCACCGAAGTGATCTCCAGCGAGGGGGATTTCGGCGTCGACACCCGGCCGCTGCAGCCCGGGGACGGCTATCGCCGCCATTCCTATTCTCTGCCTCAGGGTGTTTTTTCTTTTTTTCAGGACAACCGGCGCACGTTGATGATCATCAACAAAGGGTTGACCGAGATCGAACCGCTGCTGGCCAAAGATGGCAGCGCCGTCGCCGCTGTCACGCTGTTGCGTTGCGTCGGTGAGCTGGGCGACTGGGGAACGTTTCCCACACCCGAGGCTCAGTGTCAAGGCCGCCAGCGGGCGGAATTCGCCCTGGCGCCGGGCGGCCGGGAGACGCCCTATCGAGCGGCCTACGCCTACAGCCGTCCGCTTTATTGCCGCGGCGTTGGCCAGCAGTCCGGCGCCTGGCCGCTGCAAGGCCGTTTCGTCAACGAGTGGCCGGAAACCGTGATCATGACTGCAGTCAAAAAAGCGGAAAAACGGAATGGACTGATCATCCGTGGATTCAATGTGACCGGACAGCCGGTCTCCTGCACGATGGAGGTCAAAAACGCAGAAAGGATTTTCCGCACCAACCTGCTGGAACAACGGCAGGAGGAGCTCGCGAGCCGCGTTCTACAGATTCCGGCCTACAAGATTTTTACGTTGGAGCC
This sequence comes from Candidatus Zhuqueibacterota bacterium, assembly GCA_022706175.1. Next base: position 5,311 of record JAKJDB010000205.1, read on the forward strand.
CACGTTGAAAAAAGGCGCATGGTGATGTCCGATCGTCTTTACTCCCCTGCGGTTCCTTTTAACCTGGAGGCCGTGGTCAAGACCCACGGCTGGTTTCAGCTGGCCCCCTTTTACTGGCAGGAGCGGAAGAAAACCCTTTGTTGGGTGATGCGCCCGGCTGACCAGGTTCGCTGCGTGAGCCTGGTGCAGGCTGATCGCAAGTCAGTGAAAATGTCCTGTCCGGGGCTGTCGGAGCGGGAGTGGAAGGCTGTGGCCGCCAAGTTCCACCATGTTTTCAACCTGGGGTTGGATCTGTCGCCGTTTTACCGGCAATGTGCCGCTGATCCGGTTCTGCG
>JAKJDB010000206.1 GCA_022706175.1 Candidatus Zhuqueibacterota bacterium
GACCCGCCGCGATGTGGTTAAGACGGTGATCGGGCTGGCGTTGCTGGAAAACGGCGTGCATCTGGTGTTGCTGGCCCTGGCGCCTCAGCTCAAAGAGACCACGATGATCGGCATTTTAACCAATGTGGTGGCTGTCGTTTTTCTGTTGCTCTATCTCAGCACGCAAATCTATCATGTGTTCGGAACCACGGATTCAGCCCGGTTGTCGGAGTTAAAGAGATAACGAGGTTTTCATGCCAACGGCCCATTCTTCGTTGTTGCCTTTACTGTTGATCCTGCTGCCGATCTGCGGCGCACTGTTTACGGTGCTGTTCGGCTGGGTTAAAATCAAGAACGCGCGGGAGATCAACACGCTGGTGATTCTGGCCGTGCAGCTTTACGGCACTCTGCGTCTCGCACGGCTGGTGTTCAACGGCCGTGTGGTCCATTGCCTGGGCAACGCCATTTGCATCGACGGCCTGAGCGCTCTCATGGTGATTCTGGTCAACGCGCTGGTGTTTCTGGTGGCGCTCTATTCGGTCCGTTATATGCAGCACGAGGTGGCGGCCGGCGTGATCAGCGACGGCCGTCTGACGCTCTATTACAGTCTGCTGCTGCTGTTCACCGGCACCATGAACTGGACGGTTACCACGAATCATCTGGTGATGCTCTATGTGGCCATGGAAGCTTCCACTCTGGCCACAGCGTTGCTGGTGGCGTTCTACCGCAACCGACCCTCTTTGGAAGCGGGTTTTAAATACGTCCTGCTGGTGGTGGTGGGCATGACCTTCGCGCTGTTCGGCGTAGTGTTGATGTTCGCCGCCGCGCACCCGCATCTGGGTTCTGCGGGTCTGTTGATCTCTGAGGTGGGGCGCATTGCTGCGGTGATTCCGAAAAACATCGCTCTTTTGGCCATAGCCTTCTTGACCGTAGGATTTGCCACCAAAGCGGGCCTGGTGCCTTTTCACGCTTGGTTGCCCGACGCCCATTCAGAGGCGCCGGCGCCCATCAGCGCCCTGCTCTCCGGCCTAATCATCAAGCTCGGCGCCTACGCGTTGACGCGCACGGTTACGATCTTTGCGCCGACCTACCACGCCATCGTGGTTTTCATCGCCATTCTCAGCACCTTGAGCATGGTCGTGGGCATCGTCATGGCGCTGGCGCAGGATGATTTGAAGCGGATGCTGGCCTTCAGCAGCGTCAGCCAGATCAGTTATGTTTTTGAGGGATTGGGCCTGGGCACCTATCTGGGCATCTATGGTGGGCTTTTTCACCTGGTGAACCATACGATCATCAAGGCGTTGTTGTTTCTCAGCGTCGGCGCCCTGATGTACGCGAACCGTGGTCGTCGGCGCATTTCCGAACTGGCCGGTGTGGGCAAACAAATGCCGATCACGGCTTTTTGTTTCATCGTCGGCGCGCTGGCCATCAGCGGCCTGCCGCCGTTGAACGGTTTTGCCAGCAAGTTCACTCTCTTTCTTGCCATCGGTGAGGCCGGGCTCTACTGGGCGCTGGCCCTGTCGTTGTTCACCGGATTGTTGACGCTGGCCTGTCTGATGCGGGCCGCCTACCTGGTGTTTTGGAAAACCGGCGACGGCGGAGCCGTGCAGCCGGTCAAAGAGGTCCCCTGGTGGATGTCTGTGGTTATGCTGATTCTGGCCGGGCTGTGTCTGCTGATCGGGCTGTATCCAAACCTTCTCTATCCGGTTCTGCACCAGGCGACCAACGCGGTGCTGGCGATTTGGAGCGTGGGGCGGTAGGCTGGAGGGACCCCACCGGTTTTTTTGACGACATGAGGCGTATCATGCTGAAAAATCTGGCCACCAAAGCTTTTCCCAAGTCCTTGTGGGTCTACCACACCAACTGTGCGGCCTGCAACGGCTGCGACATCGAGATCATCAATGTGCTCACGCCCTATTATGACGCGGAACGGTTCGGCATCAAGCTGGTGGGCTCGCCGCGCCATGCCGACGTGCTGCTGGTGACCGGCGGCGTGAGCCGGCAAATCGCGCCGGCTCTGCGCCGGCTCTTTCGCGCCACGCCCAATCCCAAGCTGGTTTTCGCCATCGGCTCCTGCGCCTGTGGCGGCGATGTGTTTTACGACAGCTATAACATGTACGGCGGTGTTGATAAGGTCATTCCGGTCAATTTTTACGTGCCCGGATGTCCGCCACGGCCAGAGGCGATTTTATACGGCGTGGCCGTGGCGCTGGGTCTGGCGCCCAAACAGGTTTCCGCCAAAAAGAAAGAGGATCTACCCCTTTTTGAAGAGGATGCGCTGCCCATGATCTCTCCGGCCGGAACGGCACGGTCTGAATAAAGGCCGATCACGGGCGGTGTTTTAAGGGAAGGATACCGCCATTCCCGTCGTTGAAACCATCAAAGATCGTTGCCGGCGTTGCTACTCGTGCATCCGTAATTGCCCGGCCAAAGCCATCCGGATCGAACGCGGTCAGGCTATGGTCATTCAGGAGCGTTGCATCGGATGCGGCCGTTGCGTGCGCGTGTGTGCGCAAAAGGCGAAGAAAATCGAAAGCGGTGTGGAACGGACTGCGCAGTTCCTGCAGAGCGGTGAACCGGTGTATGCGATTTTAGCGCCCTCGTTTCCGGCTGCCTATCCGGAGGCCAGGGCGGAGCAGATCGTGGCGGCGGTGGCGGCCGCGGGGTTCAGCAAGGTGTTCTCCGTCGCCGTGGGCGCGGATCTGGTGGCGCGGGCGTTTCGTGAGCTTTATGAGAAACAAACCTACGCCACGCTGATCACCACCTCCTGCCCGGCGGTGGTCAGCTACATAGAAAAACACCAACCATCCCTGCTGCTGTTCACCGCGCCGATCGTATCGCCGATGATCGCGACCGGGCGTTTACTTCGCACTATGTATTCCTTCACCGGCCCCATCGTCTTTATCGGTCCGTGCATTGCAAAAAAGAAGGAGAAGAACGATCCCAAAGTCAGCGGAGTGATCGATGAGGTGCTGACGTTTCACGAGCTGAACCAGCTGCTGGAGATGAAACGAATACTGATCGCCGAGCAAGGCGAACGAGAATTGGATCGTCCTTGGCCGCAGCTGGGCAGCATCTTTCCGGTCTCCGGCGGGCTGTTGCGCAGCACGGAGCTGGCCCATGATCTGTTGAGCAACGAGGTGATTATAGCCGAAGGTCCGGAGCGGGTGCTGGAGGTGTTGCGGCATGTGGAGCAGGGAACGATGGAGGCTCGCATCCTCGATCTTTTGTTCTGTCAGGGATGCATCGACGGTCCGGCGATGAACAGCGGTCTTTCGGTCTATCTGCGCAAGGATATCGTTGCCAATTACTGTCGCAGATGGCTGGATAAAAAGGATTCGACGCCGGCGGACGAAACGGTCGACATGACGCGTCGGTTTACGCGCGAAGCGCACTACTTGCCCCTGCCGTCCGAAGAGGATATCGCCAAAATTTTTCTCCAAATCGACAAGCACAATCCTTCAGACGAGCTCAATTGCGGGGCCTGCGGCTATGCCAGCTGCCGTGAAAAGGCCATTGCGGTGTATCAGGGCCGCGCCGAAGTGGAGATGTGTCTGCCGTTTTTAATCGATCGGCTGGAAAAGATGAACCGGGAGGTTTTGGAAGCCCAGGAGCGGCTGATCCACGCCGCGCGGTTGACCTCCATGGGCGAGGTGGCGGCGGGCGTGGCGCACGAGATCAACAATCCCGTGGCCGGAGTGCTCAACTATGTCAAGCTGATGAAGAAAAAAGTGCAGGAGCAGCTGCCGGAACCGACGCTCTCCGGCATCCTGCGCTATCTGGATATTATGGAGACCGAGATGCGCCGAGTCTCCGAGATCGTCAAAGAGCTGCTTGATTTCGCCCGTCCGACCGATCCGGATGTGACCCGGATATCGGTAACCGAATTGATCAAGAAATCGCTTTTTCTTTTGAGCCATCAGTTCGAGCTGCAGAACATTCACATCACCGAAACGTATCCGGAGCCCGATGAGTTTATCCAAGCGGACCTGAAACAGATGCAGCAGGTGTTGTTGAATATTCTGATCAACGCGGCGCAGGCGATGCCGAAAGGAGGCGCGCTGTTCGTACGCAGCCGGCCGAGAGGCGTCGAGCAGGTGGAGATAGAAATTCAGGACACCGGCGAGGGCATTCCCAGGGAAAATCTGGGAAAAATATTCGATCCGTTTTTTACCACCAAATTGGAAAAAAAAGGCACCGGGCTCGGCCTTTCGGTGGTTTACAGCATCGTCGTCAAGCATCATGGGACGATCCATGTGCAGAGCCAGGTTTCGGCCGGCACGACGTTCACGCTCCGGCTGCCGCGGGCGGCCGTCTGAGGCTGTTGGCCGGGCGTTTGCGGACCGCCTGCGGAATTGAGAGAAACCCAAGGAGGACCTTCGATCATGTCAAAAGAGGATATCGTACTCATCGTCGACGATGAAAAAGTGATGCGCGATTCACTGGTCGAATGGCTGCAGGAGGACGGGTTCGGCGTCGCCGCCGCCGAGTCGGGAATGGAGGCGCTGCAGATGCTCGATCAGGTCGATCCGACCGTGATCGTGGCGGACATCAAAATGCCGGGCATGGATGGCATCACGCTGGTGCGCAAGCTCAAAGAACGGCGACCGGGATTGCCGATCGTCATGATCACCGCCTTCGCCACCGTTGAAAACGCGGTGCAATCGATGAAGGAGGGCGCCTACGATTTCATCACCAAGCCGTTTCCGCCGGAAAAGCTTTCGCATGTGTTGCGCCATGTCATCGAGCATCAGCACCTGTTGCGCGAAAACCTGCTGCTGCGCAAGGAAAATCGTCATGTGATGCAGATGGTGATCACCACCCTGGTGGTTTTTGTCGTGCTGTTGTTCGTTCTTTATTTTATTTTTGCCAAATAGAATGTGCGTGCATGCAGCAAATTGTCACTACAATCGAAACGCGGTGCAAACGCTGTTACTCCTGCGTTCGCCGGTGCCCGGCCAAAGCCATTCGCGTCGAGAATGGGCAGGCCAAGGTGATGGCCGAGCGCTGCATCGCGTGCGGTTATTGCGTCAAAGTGTGTCCGCAAAAAGCGAAAAAAATCCGCGACGGTATAACCCCGGTATGGAACATGCTGGCCGGCGAGCGACCGGTGATCGCCCTGCTGGCGCCGTCGTTTCCAGCCGCCTTTACCGAGGTGCGGCCGACCCAGATGGTTAAGAGCTTGCGCCGGTTGGGCTTCGCTCAAGTATGGGAGGTGGCGCTGGGCGCTGACGGCGTGGCGCAGCAATACGCCGAGCTGGTGCATCAGGATGTGATGCCCATGTTGATCAGTTCGCCCTGTCCGGCGGTGGTCAACTATATTGAAAAATATTTTCCCGAGCTGGTGCTGGTTTTGGCCCCGGTGGTCTCGCCGATGATCGCGTTGGGACGTCTTCTTCGCCGCCGTGTCGGTCCCGACAGCCGCCTGGTGTTCATCGGTCCCTGCATCGCCAAAAAGAAAGAGATGATGGATCTTCAGGTGGCCGGCGTGATCGATGAAGTGCTGACCTACGAGGAGATCCTGCTCATGTTAGAGTCGGCGGAGATCGATCCGGCAGAACAGGAGGATGAGCCCTTCGACAATCCGGAGGCCGGTTTGGGACGGGCGTTTCCGCTCTCCGGCGGGCTGCTCGAGAGCGCCGCCCTG
>JAKJDB010000207.1 GCA_022706175.1 Candidatus Zhuqueibacterota bacterium
CCAGGGGGAGATGCTTTACAACGGCATCCAATTGCCGGCCCTGTGGCCGCCGGCAGTCGATACGCTGACCCGGCAGCCCATGGACCTGCCTTATATGCGTTCGCTGCCCCAAAGCCTGCCCATCGACATCGGTCGTCAGCTGTTTGTGGACGATTTTCTCATTGAACAGAGCACGGCTTCGCGTACTTTTCATCAAGCCAAGTACCATCCGGCCAGTCCTGTGCTTCGGCCGGATCAACCCTGGGAAACCAATACGGTTTCCAAAGGCTATCCGGCGCCAACCGCCATGGTGTTCAGCGACGGCGTGTGGTACGATCCTCATGACCGGCTGTTCAAGATGTGGTATATGGGCGGCTATGTTCAATCCACCTGCTACGCCGTATCTCAAGACGGCATCAACTGGGTGAAACCGCTTCTCGACGTCAAACCCTCCACCAACTGCGTGCTCGACAAACCGCGCGACTCTGCCACTATTTGGCTTGACCATGAGGCGGCGGATTCCAGCCAACGGTACAAACTCTTCCTGATCCATCGCGGTGAACAGGACTATTCCGGCTTGCTCTACGTCTCCGCCGATGGCATTCACTGGGCTGACCCACCGGCCCAGGCAAAAATGCATGACGATCGTACGACCCTGTTCTACAATCCGTTCCGGAAAAAATGGGTGTACAGCATTCGCTGCAATTACACCGGCATGGGACGTTCCCGTCGCTATCGGGAAAACGATGATGTATTTGCCGGGCTGGCTATGGACAAAAGTCAGGAGACGCTCTGGGTGGGTGCAGACTGGAATGACAGGCCCAGGCCGGATTTACCGGCTGCTCCCGAGCTCTATAATCTGGATGCCGTCGCCTATGAAAGCCTGATGCTGGGACTGTTTTCGATCTGGCCAGGCCAGCCGGTGGACCGCGCCAAACCCAACTATGTGTGCCTCGGTTTCAGCCGGGATGGCTTTCACTGGCATCGGCCGGACCATCGTCCGTTTCTGAATGTGTCGGAACAATACGGGGATTGGAACTGGGGCAACGTTCAATCTGCGGGCGGCGGCTGTCTGATCGTGGGCGACGAGCTTTATTTCTATGTCAGTGGCCGAAGCGGCGTCAAGGGCTCTTCAGCGTCCGGCGTTTGCGCCACCGGATTGGCCGTTCTGCGGCGTGATGGGTTCGCCTCCATGGATGCCGGAAAAAAAGAATGCACGCTCACCACCCGGCCGGTCCGGTTCAGCGGGAACCATCTGTTCGTCAATTCGGACAGCCGCAAGGGCAGGTTGCAGGTGGAGGTGCTGGACGTCAACGATCGCGTGCTGGCCCCTTATACCAAACACAACTGCGTCGCTGTGAAAACGGATGAAACGCTGCAAAGGGTGACTTGGAAGGGTGCGTCTGATCTGTCGCCGCTGAAGGGTCAAACGGTTAAATTTCGTTTTTATCTGCGTCAGAGTCGGCTGTACGCCTTTTGGGTCAGCCGTGAGACCTCCGGCGCCAGTGACGGCTATGTGGCTGCCGGCGGCCCTGGTTTTACCGGTCCTACGGATACCGTCGGTTCCGCCGTTTTTCCTGATAAGCGCTGACAGTGATATGGCAACTGCTCTTCGACTGCAGCGGCTGTGCCACAGCCTGTCATTCCTGTCTCATGCGGCACGAAATGATTGCACAACGCGCAACGCTTTGCTTCGAGCCCGCTGATAGACAATCGCTGCTTGCTCATGGAGCTAAAGTCGGATTCGCTTCCTCTTTGAACCTGATGGAATACAGGTCCGCGTCCTTGAGAATGAACCGCAGACGCACCGCCCGCCCTGCCAATGCGGCCAGATCGTTTCCCTTCTTCCATACAACCAGACGCTCAATCGCATCGCCAAACAGTGCCGGGCATTCCTCCTGGGTATAGCCGGGTAGGGGATTCCCTGCAGAATTCTGGATTTCAACTTTGACCTCGCCGGCAGCGGAGGTGGAAAAATTGATTATCAGGCGGTTGCCGGAAAAAATCAGCGGCTTGGTGACCAGCTCGCCGCAGGCCATGGACGCTGAGACCGAGACAAAACCATCCATCCTTAGAACATAGCGCCGCAGAGCGCTGCTGTTGTCGGTCCAGTAGCTTTCCACAGCGTACAGTGAAAGCTCATCAGGAGCGCCACCCTCCAGGGCTGATCGAGTTTCCACCAAAGACCAGCCGGTGCAAAGATGGCCGTAATTCCAGGTGCCGGCGCGTTCGATGCCTGGCCTGATAAAAGCTTCGTTCCAGCGTTTAAAGCGCACGCCGTCGCGGCTGATCATGAACAGGGCATCGGTGATGGCGGATCCATATCTCGGCGATATGTTGGAGCGCCAGGTGCGATGCTCCCGCTCGGGCAGCGCCTGCAAGGACTCGGCAGCGCCGCGATCGATGTAACGCATGGGAAAACCGAGGAACAGATGCGGAGCGCGATGATAGGGCTTGATGACATTGGTGTACAGCTGTTCGGGCGGCGAATCCACATAGCTCAGATCCTGCTGGTCGAACCAGGTGAGCAGATCTTTGGATCTTGCGGTGCGGATGGCGCGCAGGCCGCGATAGAGGGCGGTGTCGCTTCCCTCTGTAAAGTAACGCCAATAGGCTCGGTACTCTTTCCGTTCATTGTCCCAAAAGGCCAGATTTTGTGAATCGAAGGCGCCGTCGGTGATCACCGGCTTGACGTTCATGGCCCTCCAATGGATGCCGTCCGCAGAAGCGAATGGAATGATGCCCGGCTCTGACCTGGCGCGGAGGATCGCCTTGTAGCGACCCTCCGGCTGAACGTCCGGGTTCTCGTCCTTGAACACAGCAGGATGGCCTCCATCCGCATCCGCGCCATCCATCATTCCGCTGATAAAGACGATGTTGTTGGCTTTGGCGCCTTGAAAGTCATACAGACCCAGCTCCGGTTTGATCCAATGGATGCCGTCGTCGCTCTCGGCATAGCAGCAGAAAATTGGGTGCGATGTGGTGGACCCTGCGCTGTGCTGCCAGGCTTTGTAATACATCCGGTATTTTTTTTCATCGCGAAAAATACTGTGATAGCCGCTGCCGTTGCCCTCCCATGGTGCGTCATGAACCATCACGATCTCCCGCGGCTCGGGATGATGCAGACAGAGCCGTGCTTCTCCCTTGAGCCGGTCGATAAGATAATCGTCTGCAAACAGCTCCAGGCGCGAACCGATGCTCAGAACGGAATCACACGGCGCTTGACGGATCGGCTGGGGGAGTGGGTTGCGTTTGGACGACGCCTGGCCCGGGCAGGCGGCGAAGATCGTCCAAAGCACGAGCCAAAAAGAGAATCCTGTTTTTTTCATAGTAGGCTTTTCGGTGTTTTGGAACCAGCCCTGCATTTATTTTTTATTCGCCAACGACGCGACCGCTGATTTGATGATCGCCATATCGCCGGCCAGGGCTTGGCGAAAGAGCGAGATATCAGAGCTGTGAATGACGATGGTGATGCCCTCCTCCAGCCAACGGATTTGCTGTTGCGGGGATTCACTGAAATGAATGCCGATGGCGATGTTTCGGGCTCTGGCCTGGTGAATGATGGTCTTGACGACCTGCTCGAATTCCGGATGCTCATAAAGTTCAGGCAGGCCCATGCTGCAGGAGAGGTCATGTGGACCGATAAAGATGCCGTCGAGGCCGGGCAGGGTGAGGATTTCGTCCAGATGTTGAACCGCCGGCATGGATTCGATATTGGCGATGAAGACGGTCTCCTGATTGCGTTGCTGAAGATAGGAGACCAGCGCTGCGGGCATTTCTGCGGGATGCCGGCAGTAGCGGCTGAGATACTGCCCTTTAAGCGGCCGCCATTTGACCGCAGCGATGAGCTGTCTGATTTTCTCCGCTTCTTCCAGATAGGGCACGATCACCCCCGCGGCGCCGCCGTCGAGAACCTTGCACGCTTCATACGGATCCTGATTGAAAATGCGCACCAGCGGTGGAATGCCCATGCTCCGGTAAATCTGACACTGCTGCGCCAGTTCGCTGCGGTTCAGCGGAATGTGTTCAGAGTCGAGAAATACAAAATCCAGGTTGCAGGATTTGATGGCGCCGGGCCACAGCGCGCAGGTCGACAGCACACCGGTTCCATATACCACGGTGCCTTTATGCAATCGGTCGATGAGATGGCTAGGCATATCTTTCCTTTCGCTAAAAAAAGGATTCCCCTCTGCCTGTGCGGCGGGTCGCAGTAGACGGATCAGGGTTTGCGCATCAACCAGATTTCGCTGATCTGCGCGCCGCGCTCAGCCTGTGCACAGGAAAAAATCAGATCGAGGCGGCCGTCGCTGGTCGCTGCTCTGGGAAGATCGAATTCATAAATCGGCTGATCTCCGGTCTGCAGATATTCGTGCACAAGATGACCGTCATCGGTCATGCAGCGGATTTTGGCCTTGAAACGGCCGGTATAGCAGATCCTCAAGCGATAGGCGGCCAGTGAATCCAGGTCGTCATAATGTACCTGCAGCGGTTGATCATAGAGCGTGCCGATCTGGCTCATCCAGGCGAGTGGAATCGGCCGGCCGTTCCATCCATCTGCGATCGTACGCTCGCGCCAGGCCTCGCCGCTCAGATTGGCCTCGAATTGGCGCTGCGAGGTGAACAGGCCGCCGGGATCTCGAAGTGGATCCGGCTGCGGCCGCACTCGTGCAAAACTGGCCGCAGAACCCATGTCGTCATAGAAACCACCCGGCCCTGGATTGGTGCGGTGGATCAGCTCTTTGATCCGCGCGAGTTTTTCTGCAGGATCCGCTTGGCGGGAAATGCTCTGCAAGCGGTCAAGCAGCCAGAGGCTGTTGTTGAGAGGCGCATCCAGATCATCCATAAAATCGCCGCGGCCGGGCATGGCCCCGTGTTTTTCAACCGATAGCTGAGAGCCGATGCTGAGAAACAGCGAATCGGCCAATTCCCAGCATCGTTTGTGCCAGTTGGCTGCCACTGGTTCGGTGCGGCTGCGCAGCAGAACAGCGACGGCGGACTCGATCGCCGCATTCATCCCGGCTGCATCGGCGTTGCCGAGCAGCTCCATCGCCCGGTTTTCCAGATGAGTCTCAAAGACAAGCCGTTTTTGGATGCAGGCGTCATAGTAGGCGCGCAACAGCCCCATCTGAAAACGATAATTGGCGCGCACTTGGCGGGGAACGCGCTGTTCGAGATCCTGCCACTGCTGCAGAGTGATTCCCACCTGCTCGTTGTTGATCAGGGGACCCTGCCAATTCTTTTCCAGCGCAAGAAGGCCCTGCGCGATCTCGTCGCTGCAATCAGGGTGGATCAGCAGCCGCGCCACTTCCCGCAAGGTGGCGATCACCGGCGTCTGCGGATTCCAATCCTGGTCGCTCCAGATGAATTTATTGATGTCGTCGTTGATGCCCTCTGAATAACTGATGCTGCCGCAGCAGTAGGGCGCCTGCACATTGTGTATGGCCTTCTCTGCAACGGGCCGGGGATTGTAACACTCGCGTCCCAGGGTCAGGGCAAAGGCAGGATCCCAAAGCGGAACCGGGTACTGACAGGAGAGGCTGTGAGTGATGTCCGGATAGTGGCGGATGGGTATGGCCGGATCAAGGAGGGCGCGCATTTCGCTCAATTTGGTTTTGACCCACGGCCCGA
>JAKJDB010000208.1 GCA_022706175.1 Candidatus Zhuqueibacterota bacterium
CTTCCGCCTCCTCTTTTCCGGCGCGGGCTTTGACGATCAGATGGTAGATGCCGTGGCTGAGACTGTCGGCCTGGATCGGAAAGTAGATGATCCGTTTTTCGCCGGTGACGTTCTCCACCAACCGGGCCTTGACGGTCTTTTTCTTGTGCTCGCGGCGCAGTTCATAGTCCACAGAAACGTTGGAGAGATTCTCGGGATTGTAGATTTCAAAATAGGCGTAGGAGGGCGAGCTGAGCCCTTTGAGCGGGTCCGAGACCTGCGGACGTATGCTCTGAACATATCCCAATGAATCGACGCCCACCTCGGAAACCCAGATGATATCGCTGATCGCCAGTTCATTTTTTGAAAAATCCTGCAACCTGATATTGCGCTTGATGCGGCTGCTCTGGCCCGATTCCGGATCCTGCAGGGTCGCTTCGATTTTATAGGAACCGGGCTCCAGATCAAAGGTCCGGTTGCTCTGGTTATACGACGTTCTCTTGTTGGTCTCATCGAAATCGGCAACGGTGACTTTTTCCTGCAATGTTTTGCCGTCGACTTGTTCGCCGTCCTTATCATAAATGATGATCGAGATGTCGTACGTCGCTTCATAGACGTCGCTCATTTTGACAAATTGCAGTTCGTCGTAGACCAGTTCGATGAACAGGTTGAGGCGGCTAAGGTCCGGGCGATCAGGGGTGGCCAGGTTGACGGCATCCAGGTGAAAGGCCGGTCCCCGGGTATCCTGAAAACTGCTCATCTCCGCCTGGCCCTGCAGGGAGGTGATGAAGAAAAATCCCGACAGGATCAGGCAGCGTAACATCTGTGTATACATAAGGCACTCCTCTCAAGATGGCCGAACTGGATCGCAAGCCGGGTGGAATCGATCTTTTGTTCCGACGGCTTGCATTTTCTAAAACACCAAAACGCCCGAAAGCATTTCACTCTATTCGAGCGAACAGATCAAACGGATCGGCGCCGATTACCCTGGCGGTGTAAAACCGTCCGGGTTTGAGCGCCTCATCAACGATGACCGCCTGATCTATCTCAGGAGCGTCCCACATGGTGCGGCCGATGCTCTGTTTCGTCTCCCGAACGACCTCGTCGATCAGCACCGTCAGGGAGCGGCCGATCAGGTTGCGTTGACGCTCCAGGGAAAGGCCGGCCTGCGTTTCCATGATCTCCAGGTGACGCCGCTGTTTGGTTTTGAACGGGACCGAGTTGCGCAGCCGGGCGGCGCGAGTGCCGTCTTCTTCCGAATAGGTAAAAGCGCCGAGCCGTTCAAACCGGACCGTCTCGATGAAGCGCAGAAGCTTTTGAAATTCCCGTTCTGTCTCGCCGGGAAATCCGACCAGCACCGTCGTGCGGATGGCCAGGTCCGGAATGGCTGCGCGCAACCGGTCGATCAGGGATTCTATCTGCTGTCTGCTCGTGCGCCGGTGCATGCGCTCCAGCACCCGGTCGCTGATATGCTGGATGGGCAGATCGACATATTTGACCACTTTGTTCAGCTGGGCGATGCTTCGGATCAACTCGGGCGTATAGTGCGCCGGATGAGTGTAAAGCAGACGGATCCAGTGCAGCCCTTCGATCTCGGATAGCTTTTCCAACAGGTCGACCAGGGCGCCGGGCTTCCGGCGCTCGCGGCCATAATAGGTGGTATCCTGGGCCACCAGGTTGATCTCGCGGCATCCCATCTCAACCAGGCTTTTGGCTTCACTGATAATCCGGCGTTGCGGGCGGCTGACATAACGGCCCTTGATCAGCGGAATGGCGCAATAGCTGCAGCGGTTGTCGCATCCTTCCGCCAGGCGAAGATAGGCGTAATGGCGCGGCCCCACGCGCTTGCGCAGGGTGGAACAGGTCGCCGGCAGATGTAAAAAACGGCGCAGCTGTGTGCGTGTTTTCACGGCATCGACGCTGTCAAAGAACGCCGCCACCTCCGGCAGCACCGGCGCCAGCTGCTGTGGATAGCGCTGCGGCAGACAGCCGCTCACCACTATTTTAAACTCCGGCCGATCTTTTTTGATCCGGCCCAGTTCCAGGATCGTGTCGATGGATTCCTGTTTTGCGCTTTCAATAAAAGCGCAGGTGTTCACCAGCACCATGTCGGCCTCGCCGGCGTCTGCCACCAGGCGGAGGTGTTGGTCCAGCCCGGCCAGGATCGTCTCCAGATCGATGGTGTTTTTCGGGCAGCCCAGATCGACGAACGCCAGTTTCATTGAAAGAGCGCCTCGATAAAGGTCTGCGGTTCGAACGGCTCGAGGTCGTCGATCTTTTCACCCAGGCCGATGTAACAGATCGGCAGGCCGAGCTGCCGGACGATGGAAAAAACGATGCCGCCTTTGGCGGTGCCGTCCAGTTTGGTGATCACCAGGCCGGTGATGGGCGCCGCTTTGGTGAACTCTTTGGCCTGTATCAAGCCGTTCTGGCCGGTGCCGGCGTCGATCACCAGCAGCACCGCATGCGGAGCGCCCGCGCATTGACGTTCCAATACTTTGTGCACCTTGGTCAGTTCGGCCATCAGATTGCCCTTGGTGTGCAGACGGCCTGCGGTATCGATCAGCAACACGTCCACCTGACGCGACATGGCGGCTTTGAGCGCATCAAACGCCACGGCCGCCGGATCCGCCCCGGACTGAGCGTGGACGATGTCGACGCCGGCGCGATGGCGCCAGACATCCAACTGCTCCACCGCTGCGGCGCGAAACGTATCCGCCGCCGCCACCAGCACTTTGCGCTCCTGTGTGCTGAACAGGTGCGCCAACTTGCCGATCGTGGTGGTCTTGCCGGTGCCGTTCACTCCGACGACGCTGATGATGTAGGGTTTTGCGCTTTCCGTATGCAGGGGACCGTGCGCCACACCGCGCAGCTGTTCGTTCAACTCTTGTTTCAGGATCTGCAGGATCTCTTCCGCAGTGACGGCGTTGGAGGCGCTTGCACGCCGGCGCAGCTGTGCCATGATCTGCTCCACCGTCTCCCAGCCCATATCGCTGAGCAGCAGCTGTTCTTCCAGACCTTCCAGTACCTCTTCATCCAGACCGCGGGCTTTGCTGACCACACGCTGGATGCCTTCGACCAGCGAGGATTTGGTTTTTTGTAAACCGGATGAAAGTTTTTGCAATAGGGATAACACGTCGTACATCCTGTCAAGTATGATCGGTCCGCAAAAGCTCCCAGAATTTCCTCAGATAGCTGAACAGGGTGGCCGGCACCAGCAAGGAGGAAATCCAGAGCGCGATGAGTTGATAAGGACTCCAATTGAGGATATAGGTCATGATGACGATGAGAAACGATCCCAGCGTCCATTTACCGAGATAATTGGACTCTGCCACTGCCTTGATGTGTTTAACCAGGCTGGCTGCTGCCGTCAGAATGAGCACATCCCGGGCGATCACCAGAAACACATACCAGTAGGGCAGGTGGCGATAGGCTGCGAGAAAAAGCAGCGTGACCCCCACGGTGATCTTGTCCAGCAGAGGATCCAGAATCCGGCCCAGAAAGGAGCGTTGATCCAGTTTGCGTGCCAGGTATCCGTCGAAAAAATCAGTGGCGCCCGAGAGGGCGAGGAACAGGAGCGCCAGAACGTTGCCCACGCGGGTTTGCAGTGTGATCGCCCAGCAGATCAAAGGCAGAAAAAGCAAACGCGACAGCGAGAGCAGATTGGCCAAACTCCATGTGTGCGGGTCGTTTTTAATCAGGTGAAAGATTTCCGAACGCATCAGATCCCTTAGGTAAAGACTTTGACGGCATCCCAGATCAAAGAGGGCTTTTTCAGCAGGGCGTGTTTAAATATATTGATAATCGTTCTCTTTTCAAACGGCAAATTTAGCACCGTGTCGGCCAGCATATTGAGGCTGTCGTCGTTCAGTGAAAACATCGCCTGTTTCAGGCGGAAGGCGCGGGCCAGTCTTGCTCCTTCCGTCTGCTGCCAGGTCTTCTCGTATTCGCGCAACCGTTCGGCCGAGCAGTCGTTCTCCTGAACGGCCTGGCCGGCGATCTCGCCGGCCAAACGGCCGGCGAGCAGGGCGTTGACAATGCCTCCGCCGGTGAGTGGATTGACCTGATGGGCCGCGTCGCCGGCCAGCAGCAGCCGGTCGCTGACGATTTTTTTCATCGGCGCACAGCAGGGCACAGCGCCGCAGGTGTAGCTCAACGGACGAATGCCGGGAAAGTGCTGA
The DNA here is from genome assembly GCA_022706175.1 of Candidatus Zhuqueibacterota bacterium. The sequence continues at coordinate 4,161 of JAKJDB010000208.1, forward strand.
TGGAGAAAGGCCTGCAATTGAGCATAGGGCCTGGCATCGGCGCAACGGTCGCCGGAGACGCCCAGGCCGATATTTGCCAGACCATTTCCTTTTGGGAAAATCCATACATACCCGCCCGGCGATACTTTTTCAGAGAAATAGAAATGACAGGTGTCCATGGGCAGATCCACGGGACCGGCCAGCACCTGCGCACAGGCGTCCAGGTCGCGAAGCGGTGTAACGGTTTTCAGCCCGGCCCAGCGGCCGACGCGCGATTCAACGCCGTCGGCGCCGATGACCACTTGAGCCGTGACCGTCGCCTCGTGATCCAGCCAATGTACCTGCACCTGAGCGCCCTTGGTCTTATCGATGTGCATGCCGTGGACATTGGCCTTGACGAACAGCTCGGCGCCGGCCTGCACCGCTCGATGCGCCAGATCGAAATCGAATTGTTTGCGGTCCAGCAGCAGTCCGGTCTGTCTGCTGGCAATCTGCAGTTCTGCGCCGGAGGGGGCGTGGATGACGGCTTTGGTGATGCGCTGGCAGATCCAGGAATCGGGAACCTGCGGAAACACCTTGCGAAAGGATCCTTCGCCCACGCCTTCGGCACAGCGCACCGGAATGCCCGCCTGCCGGTCTTTTTCCAACAGCAGCACGCGAGCGCCGGTCTGTGCGGCAGCGTGCGCCGCCATCGCACCGGCAGGACCTGCGCCGATCACCACGATGTCATACTGGTTCTTCATGCATCATCTCCAGGGCATTCATCGGGCATACCGCAGCACAGAACCCACAACCCGTGCAGCGCTCGGCCAGCAGCAGCCAGTGCGCTTCATCGAGTTGAACGGCATCCGCGGGACATACGGCGACGCAGGCGCCGCAGAAATCACAACGAATCGGCGATCGCTGTTCAGGCTTCATGTACGTAAACTCGGATAATCGATGTCAAAACGGACGCGGTAATACCACTTGCTGGCGAAAAAGACCAGAACGATGAAAAAGAGATACACAGGAAAACGGATGCACATGATCAGGGACAAAAACAAAATGGAATACTTGCAGGTCTGCTGAACGCTTGCCTCGTCCTGCTTCAGCACAGTGCGAATGAAAAAGGGCAGCGCCAGCAGGGACGCCGTGAGGATGACCGGATCGCGCATCCACACAGCGGCCGCCACGGCGCCGAGTTCGGCGATGAAACCAGCGAGGATGGTCTTTTGCACCCCCCATTGAACCGCCGCGGTGATCTTGGCCGCCGCGGCGTCTCCGTGACGGTCCGGTATGGTGGTGAGGAAATAGACCGCTAGGACGGCCAGCAGATAAGGCAGGCTGTGCCGCAGCATGGAGAGCGAGCAGCCTCCCTGCAAACACCAGCCATAACTAAAGATGGCCAGACCGCCAAGAAAATTGCTCAGACCGCCGCCGACCGGCCGGTCCTTGAGAGATAACGGCGGCAGGCTGTAGGCCCACCC
>JAKJDB010000209.1 GCA_022706175.1 Candidatus Zhuqueibacterota bacterium
TTTTGCATCTGCGGCTCGCACCGCATCTCTGGTCCAGAACAGATGACGTGGAGGCAAAGATCAATGGTCTGCCTGCTGCCTGCACAGTGATCCGGCATCCTCAGTCGGTGCAACCGATCATCGAAGTTGAACTGGTGGACTCTCTTCATGTCACGTTTTGCTTTCTGGAGGCGGCCAGGCTGCCGCTGTTTTTCGCAGCCAACCGATTGGGGGAACCTAACCAGGGCTTGAAGGTGGTCGATGTGCGGCTGAATGACACGGCCGTTCTTTTAACCGCAGAAGGTCTCTCCGGTCAGAGTTATGAATGGCTGCCATCCGAGATCGGCACCATCGTGCACGCCAAAGGGGCCAGCGTGGCGCAAAAAGACGGTAGGATTTGCTTGCTGGTGGACGATACGGCGCCGGGCCGGTTTGTGGAATTCAGCCTGACGGTTCAATAACCGCTTGACCTGCACTTGGGACTAGCTCCATTGATGTACTTGATTTTTTCTTTGTAAATCGCAGGAGCTTGGAATTTCCCGGTGCTCATTCGGCCCTCGCTGGAGCGTCGCTGCGTTGGACCGCAGCTAACGGCCGCAATAGTAATCGATCATCCGATCGATTGCGTTTTGACAAACCAGGCAGAACTGATTCTGCGGGTGATGGATCATCAGGCAATGTATCATGGGCCGATAGAGTCCCTTGGTGGAATAGCCTGCGCCTTCGAAAACGCCAACCTTATCCTCCAGGTGTTGATACCGTCGCTTTACCGCTTCCAGCTCTTTGCGTATTTGCTGCTCTTGGCGATCATACTGCTCCTTCACCTTTTTACTCTCCGGCTTGGCTTTCAGTTCTTCTCGGCGTTGCGCAGCGTTCTTTTGCAGCGCCATGGTCAAACTGTCCCGCTTTTCCTTGCCGTATTCGGTGGGTATGGCGAGGCCGGGGGAGAGCAGGTTTTTCCATTTGATTTTGGCAGGATCCAGTAAAGCGGTGATGTTGGGCTCCGGAGGCTCTACGCCTTGGGGATAAAAATCATTATAAGCGACTTCAGAGGAATAGTACTCATCCGCCAATCCCCCGAACGAATGGCCGAATTCATGGATGAACACCATTTTGCTGCGTTCATTGTCCACGGTACTGATGCAGTAATCGTTGAAAATTCCGCCGCCGCCGTAACGGCTATGGTTCACCAGAATGGCGAGAGCGTCGCAGGTCGTTTGGCCGGCAGCCTGTTGAATGCGAATGCCCTCCTCGGTCAACAGATAGCGGTCCACGTCAAAGGCGTTGAAGGAGGCGTTGAAAGCGGTCTTGCGCCACTCTTGTTCGCGCGGCTGATCCACTCCCGATTCCGGCGACGGCCGCAGTATGGCATGGATATTAAAATCGGAGCGATGACCTTTAAAAGGCTCGATGGCGAACATGGACTCGATGACGCTGTTCACATCTTTGACGAATTTCTCCTGCTCCGCCAAGCGGTAGCCTTCTGCGAGAAAGACCAAATCCACCTTGCTGTGGCAGTCGCCGTTGGACATGATCGTGAAAATCTGGTCTCCCTCGGCTGCGGTTTCGCGCACAATATGATAATCATTCGGATCGATCCGTTGCTTGAAAATCGGGCTGGGGATGTTGTCCTTACCCCGCAGTTGGATCACCAGCAGGATGGGCTGTAACGGCATGGGAATGCGTAGTGAGCGTTGAAACGTCCGCTTGATCCCCTCGAGCGCCGGCGTGGTGGTTTTATACTCGCCGAACATGCAATCGAATCCCTTGGAGTAGATCAGCTGATTGTCGGATAGGCTGTACACGTGTACGCCATAGCGGCCATAATCGAACGGATAGACCAGATGAACGGTGCTGCCCGGCCATTTCGGCTCCACGCACATTCGGTCGATGGTGATGGTTTCCTCCCGGGCATTCCCGATATGAAAATAATCGATGCGCAGAGATTGATCTTTAAAATAATCCTCAAAAACGATGTTCGGTCCTGCCGCGACGGCCGCGGTCAAGACGAGGATCAGGCAAAACAGGGAACGATTCGGCATAGCGCCCTCCGGGCAGTTGGTTGAACGATGATCAGACCCACGATTGAATAAACTAAAATTTCCTTGCATAAAGGTCAAGATAATTCTCCTCCGGCGTGAGACCGGGCCGCAAACCGGGCGTGAAAAATTTCCTTGAATTACACTCGCCAAATGATTAAACTATTCAAATGAACTTATCGGAGTAGGCATGCATACCCCATCCGGTTTTGAGCGCGATTGGAGCAGCTTGGGCCTGTATTTCACCAGTGCAGAGGCGGACCAGCTTCGCCGAATCTATGAGCTTTTTCGCGCCCGCCATTATTGCTTCTGTTCTTTTGAAAACCGTTTCGCCAAAAGCGGCGGCCTGGCCGCGGTCACGGTTAATATTCTTCCATATACTCGTGCCCTGAGTCTGTATCAGTCGGTGCAGCTGTTCTCGCCTTTTTATCCCCACCTGATGAACAGCGAACGTCTGCAAAAGACCGGCCATGAATGGTTGGTGCCCTTTGCCGACAACCTGATCAAAACCGAACTGTATCAAACCATTGCGGAGAAAGGGGATCCTGCGCAGGACGGTCTCCATGAGTATTATGTCAAAGCGGATGGCTTCTTTAATGCCCAGAATGCCATCGGCGATCCTTACCTTTATTTTCCAGACCAACCGGTGGAAAACCAAAAGGCGTTGGTGGACAATTCGCTCTTTTTCTGCCAGGCGGTCCCCTACGCGTTGCGGGCGCTCGGCTTGGAAGAAGGAAGCGTCCTGCACTTGCAAGAGTGGCAAACAGCTTTGCTGGCGCTTACCGGCAAACAGGCGATGCTGTCCGGAATCGTCAAATCCTGCCTGTCCATGATTACCATGCACAATCCCTATGATGCGTTTCTAAGCTGTGCGGCCATCCAAAAGGTGATGCCGCGTGAAAAGGTGGATCATGTCAGCCGGTTTCTTTATTCCGGCGCCACCGCCTATCAGATCGGACTCTCCCTGATCGATGCACCCATTACCACGGTGAGCGACACCTTTGCCCACGAGTTCACTCAAGAAGCTCTGCAGACCGTTCATTTCACACCCCATTTGCAGTCCTATTTCAACAAGAACGGAGTACGAGGCGTCAACAACGGACCGTTCATTCCCTTTTCCAGCCAATTCCCTAAAAGAGAAAACCACACCCTGGCCGAGCTGCAGGAGATCAAACTAAAAAACCGTCATCGGCTTCTGCAGATTCTGGACACCTATCAGCCGGTCGAGCGTTTCGGCGAGCTCAGCTGGCGAGGAGGTCCGTTGACTGATCTGCCCGACGACGTGCCGATCCTGGTGATGAGCGGCCGGCTGGACCTGATGCAAAAAGGATTTGATGTGCTGTTGTGCGCGCTGGAGAAATTCAGCCGGGACGATATCAAAGTGGTTCTGACGCCCATGCCGGTGCGCGCAGCGGATTTGGATTACTTTTATGAGGTCGCCTGCAAATGCCGGGGAAACGTCACGGTATTCCCCATGCGCATGAAAGAGGGCTTTGCGGAACTGCAGGCCGGCAGCACCTTTGGACTGATGCCGTCGATCTATGAGCCGTTCGGCGCTGCCATCGAATACATGGCCAACGGCACGGTCACCATCGCCCGCGCGACCGGAGGGCTGATCGATCAGATCGAGCCGAATGTAAGCGGACTGCTGTATCGCGAGCCGGCCGACGCCGCCGTCTCCGAAAGGATCAAGACTTTTATGTCCGCGCCCATTGCGGCGCTGCGCAAGCAGAATGGCTGGTTCACTGCTATGGCGGACTCTCTGGCTGACTGTCTCATCCAGGCCGGTGCGCTCTACCGGAACCAGCCGGATCGTTACTATGCCATGGTGCAAAAAGGCTTTCTTCAGGCCGGCCGATTCAGCTGGAGCAAGACCGCTGAATCCTACGCCTCGGTGGTCCGGCAGGTCGCCGAGTTTACAACTGATTTTCACTCCGAGAAAGGCGTTCACTGATGGCGGCGGACACAAACGGCATTGCTCTTATCGGCACTTGTCTGGTGGATGAATTAACGCCGGCGATTGCACCGGGTCAGCTTTCTTATGTCGATGCCGGCCGATTCGTCGATGCGCACGAATTGGCCAGGGAAGAACTTGTTTACAGCACCGGCGGCATGGCGTTGAACGTCGGTTTGGATCTGGCTAAAATCAACGGTGGTTATCCCATCACGGTCATCGGCAAAGTGGGCGCGGATCATCGGGCTGAGCTCGTGCGCCGGCAGTTGCGGGAGAACCGCATTCCGGATTCCCACCTGGTGGTGGATGCGCAGAACGCGACCTCCTGCACCGAGGTGGTGCACATCCGCATGCCGGATGGATCGATCGAACGCATCTTTCGTCACACTCTGGGCGCCATGGGCTCTTTTTCGGAGAACGATATCGATTTCAACCTGCTGCGAGGTCACAAGATCGTCCAGTTCGGTTACGGACTTTTGATGCCGCAGTTCGATCTCGCGGATGCGGAATACGGCGCAGCGATGGGACGTTGTCTGGCGAAAGCGCAGAAGATGGGACTATGGACTGCGCTGGATTTTGTCTCGCCCACTGCCGACAATCTGTGGAAATTCTTACGATATCGTGACGCACTGCACTTTTTAGATATTTGTTGCATCAACGACGATCAGGCCTGTGCGCTCAGCGGACAAACGGATCCGGCCGATGCCTGCAAAAGCCTGGTGCGCACCTATCGGGCCGGTCGCGCGATCGTGCACTGCGGCAGCACAGGTCCCAATTATGCCTATAGCGAAGAAACCGGACTGCTCATTCAGCCCAATTTTGTTGTTCCCGAGCAAGAGTACAAGGGCAACACCGGCGCAGGGGACGCTTTTTCAGCAGCCATTCTCCACGGCCTTCACCAGAGCTGGCCCCTGCCGGAGTGTCTGCGCTTTGCGGCCGCCGCCGCTGCCATCAGCTTGGCGGATGTATCCGCCACCGGCGCCATGAAGCCGGAACGAGAGATACTCCTTTACATGAGCAGCAGGCCAACTTATTAAAAAACAAAATTATGCAAATGAATTTTCTTTTCCTGCGCACGTGAGCAAATAAAAAAAGTCTTGATTTATTAAAATAAATTACCTAACATTTGTTTATTATAAGAGCAAACGTACTTTTCAACAAGGGATCATCCAACAAGATGAGAAGTACCATGAGACGTTGGCTATACGACATGTACATTAGTAGTGGGCAATTCATCACAGGCGGATGAGAATACGCTTTTCTCTCATTCGCTTTTTTATTTTCTCTTGATACTGCTATTAAAAACGTCGTTGAATCACACAGAACACAGTCAAACCACAAGTAAGGAGGAGAAGGAAAAGGAGAGTACAATAGGCAGAAAGAGTAAGCCGAAACTGCCGGGACGCTCTGCGACCGGGCAGCCAGGCGAATCGGTACAGGATGTGACTCTTTCAAACAGAGTACCAACGAGTCAAAAACAAAAAATTTGGAGGACTCAAAGTATGAGGAAAATCTCGAAAAAGCTGCTTGTGACGTTTGTTGCAAGTCTGCTGTGCGTCGTTTTATTTGGATCTCCGGCTTTTGCCGCTTTGGGCAAAGTTTCGGGAACGGTGACGGATGCCTCTACC
>JAKJDB010000210.1 GCA_022706175.1 Candidatus Zhuqueibacterota bacterium
CCGCCTATTTTCTTCCGTACTTGGCAGCGTAAAGGTGGTGTGATACGTGGCGGAGCCGGAGAAGTAGCGTATATCCGCATCGCTGTGGTCGCTCCAGGAAAAGAGCGTGTCGCTGTTCACCTCTTGGTAGCTGCCGTTCCTGACTGGAAAAGAGATTCGCCAGGGACCGGCGATCTCTACCGGCGCCGGCAGGTCGATGTCCAGAGCCTGGATTCTCTTTTTGCACTGTACCGTATAGTGCCCGGACTGCCACGCCTGCAAAACAACCCGGCCATCTTTGTCGACCATCAGCTCGCAGGATGGGGGATGGCTGTCTGTGAGCACAGGCTGACCGTCCCGCTCGATGGATTCGATGCGCGCAGTTCCTTTGTTACGAAAGAAGACAAACATGGAGCCACTGGGTTCCAGCCATAACGGCATCGTGGTTCGACCGTTATGCTCCTGAAAGAGCGGTTGAGACCGGATCTCGCCGGTAAGGGGATTCCACAGCTCCGGCGTTCTGCCGCTGACGCGGAACGTACAGTCGGCTCCATGCCAGGCGTTGGTGCGATTGGAAACAAAATAGAGATCCATGTCGTCGATGCGACGGTGGACATACCGGAACGAGGAATCCGCCGTAAAATCGGGCGCCACACCCATTTTTTGCAGCACGTCGGCGATGGCTTCAAATTTGGGATAGACATAGATCGGAGTTTTAAGCCATACGTCCGGCACCGGAAACGGTTTCATTCCCAGAGGGCCGATCTCCATGGCCGGCTTCCAGCCGGGAGCGTTTGTATCTGTACGCCATTGCGGCTGTACCTGGCGCGTGCTTGTCCATTGCGAATCGGACAGAACGACCAGGGAATCGCCGTGGGTGAACTTGATCACCAGCTTGGCGATCAGAGCGGCAGGGTTTGCATAATCGTGCGCATTTTCGCCTTCCACTGTCAGCCAATTTTCCCCGGGCTTGAGCCGGCTTGTGACGTCAAATTTAAACGCCTCGGCGGCATTGGCGCCGGAGCCGACAAGATGATCGTTTATCCATAAGGTGAAACGGTTGTCTGCGGTAATCAATATTCTGCTTGAAGTGATGTGGTGATTCGGGTTCAGGATAAAGCGGCGACGGAAATAGCACTTGCCGACTGCCGCCGCTTCAGCAGGATTGCCTTCGGCGAACCAGATCCATTTCGCATCCTTCAGCGGACTCAACCATTCGGCTTTAAAAATAGAGGACGTGAAAGCGTCGTCCCAGATGACGCGGCCTTTGCCGATACGATGCCCGTCTCCTGCGGATTCGCCGGCGGTTTTGCCCCACAAATCGGCGGCCAGTCCTTGTACCTCTTTATCACATTGCGGATAATCGCTGAGACTGGGAGAAGCAGACGGCGGCGGGCCGAGCACCGTCACACCGGCCTGAACCAGCTCCTTGATTTTAGCCAGCAAGGCCGGCGTCATCGTTTCCATCTGCGGCAACACCAGCAGGCGATACCTGGCGCCCTCGGGCAGGACTAGGCAGCCGTTTTCAACCTTCATGCGGGTGAGCAACACTTCCGCTGTGCAGCCGTCAAAATTATAACGGCTGCGTTCAGGCGTGTTGCCGGCATACGCGGGCAGGGTGGGTGAGAACCGACGCGGCGATCCTTCCGGCTGCAGATAACAGATGTCGGCCACGAAATGCCCCTGCTGCAAAAGGTACTGGCAGCGGCTGAGATAGTCATGCCACGGTTTGGATTGCTCCCACCAGGTTTGCGTGCGTTCATAATGCAAACCCCACGGCCCCATGGACATGCCCGGCGCATAATCGCTCCAGGGCTGCAACGCATAACGGTGAAATACGAAACGGTTGATGCCTTCGCAAAAAGCCCAGTCGCCCAAGGCCTTGACGTTGGCAGGATGGAGCAGCCATCGTTCGCCGTCTGAAGCGGTAAAGGCTTCGGCGCCGATGATCTGTTTGCCGTAGGTATGGGCTGCCGACGTCATCTCCGTGCAGCTGTAGGCCGTTCGGTTGCCCCAGGACCAGAACTCGGCCATAGGTTCGTCCGCCTGGCCGGCAAAGGTCATTTCATCGCACGGCGCATCGTCATAGGCTTCGATGGAGAGTCGCAAGCCATGCTGATGGGCCAGGGTGCGAAACCGACCGGCATAATTTTCGATGAGCAGGTCAGACACGGTCTGGCGCACATCCCACAGGAACCGTTCGGAAACAGCGACGCTTTCCACCACGCGTCCGGCCAGCACCGGCAGGAAGGGCAGCAGATCATAGCCGCGGCGTTTTAGAAATTCTTGGCGAAATTTGGGCGTCCAGTTTTGCGACCCGGTCTCCCAGCTGTCGATGTGCGTGGATACCAGCGTCTTGCCGGCCAGCGGTTTCACATCGGCGATGAGTTTTCCCATCAGGCCGTTGAACATGGCATCCGTGGCCTCCCGGCTCAGCTTGTCGGATTCCAGGCCACGGCCTGAAAGGGGCGCCGGGTGATTATCCTTGCCGGTGAGTGTGTGACCGAATCGCACGATGGTCCATTTTCCCGGCGGCGCCTGCCACTGCAAACGGCCGGTAGAGTCCATCCGCCCGGTCAGGTTCAGCACCCGGTCGCGGGGCAGAGTCTGTTCCTTGGCAATGTCCGCAAAGGAGGCGGGTGACGCAAAATGCTGCGTCACGGTGGCTGACTTGCCGGGCAACATGTCAAGGCGTGTGTCCTTCTCCGGTGTTGGAAAGGCCAGCACGGCGATGTCGCGGTAATAATTGGCTGTCGCCAGGGGCTGGGGCAGAACGCCATCGTACTGTTGCGCGCCTTTCAGGTTGGTTTCGCTGAAAACAACCTTTTGCATGGCCAGATCAGGGGTGATCCACGGGCCGCCGCTGCCGCACCAGCCGGCATCGTTGTTCATGTTCACTTCCAGTCCCAGTCGATGGGCTTCCTGGCAGACAAAGGCGAACAACTCACGCCACTCTTTGCCGGCAAACGAAACCGGACCGGCCGGGGTCCCTTGATCCACTTCCATGATGAGCACGCCGCCGATGCCGACCCGTTTCATCGCCTCCAGATCGGCCGTGATGCCTTCGCGGGTGATGTTGCCGTTCAGCCAGAACCAGTACACCCAGGGTCGGGCCTGTGCCGGCGGATGCAGGAATCCCGATTGCAGATTTTTTGAGTTCTTTACCTGGCAGCCGCTGATGAACAGCAGCAGGCAGGCGAGCGCTCCTACGATGCGGAATGGATTTTTCATCCGTCGGCCTTTTTCAAAGGGATGTGAGGCAACTTTTATCAAGTCGGGCTAGCGCACTTCCAGATAATCTTTATCCGGCAATTTCGGAAATTTGGCATGCGGTTCGGTCTGATACCAGAACACAGTGGAACTGATGTCGTCCTGCAAGGGCAGATAGCGGCCGCCGCTGCGCCAGCCAAGGGCCTGTATAGTGACCTTTAAATCCTTTTCGAAACGGATGGGATCCATGATGTGCCAGCGATACAGACCAAAACGCATTTGCGAGTTGTACACGCCGTCCGGCTTGATCACCTGCGACAGGCCGCTGTAGGGCGTGGTGTAGGTTTGATACTGCTTGGTTTCAGGATTTTCGAAACCGTACGATCCACAAAAATAATCCTCTGTTCCGGTGCCGCAGATGGTGGGGAATTTCTGATCCCCGTCGATGAAGAATTTGATTTCGCCTTCGCCCCACCAGCCGTTGTTGTTCACGCCCCAGGCCATATAAACGCCTACATACTGGCCCCACCCTTTGACGCCGTCAAGGATCACATAGTCGGTTTTATAGGGCAGGGGATTGCTGCGGCGAAACTGGCAGTGCAAGTAGGCGGCGTCCTGCGGCACCTCGGTCAGGGTATAGTCGATCTGATAATACAGAACCATGGGTTCTTCGTCGATGTTTTCAAAGGTGATGCGGCATGATTTGCGGAAAGGCATTTCCCAATAGGAATTGAAGGCGCTGCCGGGGTTGACGCAAATCGGCAACGAGTTGATTTGACTGTACTGACCCCAGCCGCAGGCAAAGAAATCGCCCACCGGCGCTTCGATGGAGGGTTCGCTCTCACCGTCCCAGTAGCAACGAATGATGGAATAGCGCCAGTTGCCCGACGGCGTCATCCAGATGTGTTGGATGGCGCCGGGTCCCTGGACCTCCGCCAGCGTAACCAGCTTTTTCGCTTCAATCTTGATCGACGGAGATATTTTCCAGGTCTGGCCCAGTTCCCGGGCTGCCTTGGCGCCGGTGCCGTCCACGGCCATGCCGCCTTTGCCTTTTTCTCCGCTGAAATTCTCCGCGCTGATGGAACGGGTTTGCGCATGGGACAAGCGCGACAGATTGCCCAGGTTCATGTTCAGCCCGTTAAAAGCCTGCTGACTCGTTACGTCCGTGCTCAACAATCCGCCGGCCATAAGCACTCCCAACAAGATGTTTTTGTTTTTCATCGTCGCATCTCCTTAATCAAGGCTTAAAATGAAATCCACTGTTTTTGCATCCTGCCTCTTTTTAGCCTGGCTTTGTGTAAATATAGGTTATTACGAATTCGAGATCAAGATATTTGTAAACGTCCCGGCGATTTTGACGCTTGACCTGATTGTTGTGATTTTGTAATATATGCTGGTTCTCTCTGATGTGGATGGCTGGAATAATAAAGGGCTTCGATAAGAAATAACCAGTGTCGATGTTCATTCAGGTTATGCCAACAGCGCTTTTCAAGACCAAAGAAGCGCTGTAGGGGCCACGCGTTCGGTTTGCAGATCGGTTGTCGGATTGCTCTCGGTTTGCTGATGGGCTTTGAAGCCGTTGCGTTTAGTCTGATAGAAAGGAAAAGATCATGAATAGCAAAGGGGCTGCCATCGTTTTATCCGTGTGTTGTATCTTTGTTTTTGCAGCTGAATCGCTTTATGCTCAAATCGAAAAAGGAGATCAGGAATTTTCTGTAGCCGCTTCTTTTATGGCCAGGAAAGCTGAAAATCAGGACGAGTTTGCGACCGTTTTACGGTTTTAAATTTGGGAATAGGGATGAAGCAGTTGCTATCAACGGATGTTGCTCTTCGTTTGGAATACCGTTTTCAGGATTTTATGGGAAATGATGCTATAGTCTATCATCATCTGTTCCTTGGGCTGTCCGTTTTTTTAAATTGATCGCAGCTTCCTGGAACTTGGGTCTCATGCCTTTGCTGCAATGATCCAGGTTCCCCGTGACGCATACGGGCAACCAACACCTCACGCCCATCTATATGGTGGGCGACCATCCATAAGAGTCGCTCGCGCAGAACGATGATCATGTCGCAATGTTATGAAACAGAATATCGACCGCCTCACGCCGTAGTGTGCAGAACTGTCGTATCATTGCTCGCCGAAGGGTTATAGTGCTTGAATTTCAACTTTTGATTGGCTAATTTGCCGGTAACCGGGGGGCGAGGGAATCCTTCGATAGGGTCGATGGCCCGAAAAAACATGTGGGGCTTGGTCTCGGCGCCTTTTTCCTCGTCCTTGGCCGGCTGAATTTTTCACCACCCCTAAAGTCAAATTCTTATCAGCCCGCCCTCTTTGGATCCCCTTGGTGAAATGTATAACTATGGCGAATCGATCGTCCTGAGGAAGTGTATGCTAAAAACGTTCACCGTA
>JAKJDB010000211.1 GCA_022706175.1 Candidatus Zhuqueibacterota bacterium
GATGCGCCGGTTCAGCCGGCGGCCTTCGGAGGTCTCGTTGTTGGCCACTGGGCGGGCTTCGCCATAGCCTATGGCTTCCAGCTTGTCCGCTGATGCCGCGGCATTGGCCAGAAGATAGCTGCGCACGGCATCCGCCCGCCAGCTGGACAGACGTTCATTGAAGCGCTCCTCACCCATGTTGTCGGTGTGGCCTTCGATGATCACCCGGCTGTCGGGATACTCGCGCATGGCGCGTTCCACTTTGGCGAGCAGGCTGAAATACTCCGGCTGAATGATCGATTTGCCGACCGGAAAGGAGAGGCCCAGCAGTCTGATGATCAGCCGGTTTCCGTCCAACAACACCGACGCTTCGGCAGAGCTGAACATCTCGCGCACCTTGGCGATTTTCGCTTCGCGTTTCTTCTTCGCCTCGAGTTCGAGTTGCTTCTGCTGCAATTCGTCCTGCAGGTCCGCCTGTTTCTGCTGAAAGGTCTGCTGTTGATCCTCGGCCTTGCTCTGCAGAGCGGCTATCTGTTGGCGGTACTGTTTTTCCGCGGCCGCATGCTCTTGCTGTCGGCGGGCGATCTCTGCGTTCAGTTCTTTGACATCTTGCAGTAAAGAGGACCGTTCTTCTTTCAGGCTTTTGATGGTCGCGATCATGTCCTGCGTGGGTTTGACCAGAGCGGTATCAAACGCAGCGGTAAAGCCAAGGGCTTTGGAAACGGCGGTCATCGCCTCCTCGTAGTAAAGGGCGATGTCTTCGCTGCTGCGTTTTTTGTCCTTGAGAAAGCGGGAGAGCTGCATGGCGTGGCGCGCTTCATAGCCCGCCTGTTCCGCCTTGCTCGTCGCTTCAGCGACGGCATAGCGGTTCGAGTTGAGGGTCTCTTCCGCCAGGGTCAGTAACGCCTTGGCGGAGGCAAAGGTTTTCGGCGCCATTCGGTCCGCCTCTGTTTTGGCAGCGGCGGCCAGGGCATCACGAGCCGGACCGATGGCGCTGATTTTAATGGCATTCAACTCGGCATCGCGGTAGCGGGCAGTGGCTTCAGCCGCCCTCTGCCGTGCTTTGTTGGTGTCCCCTGATTCAACGGCTGCCCCCGCTTCCTTGAGACCCGCTTCGGCTTTGTTGAACTCGCCGGCGTTGACCTCAGAGGCCATGGCGGCCAGGGCGTCCTCACGGGCTTTCAGGGTTTCCTTGAGGAGCGTTTTTCCGTTCCACAGCGTCAGCTCGGTTTTTTTAACGCGCTCCTCCATCTCACTCAGCCGCTTGCGCACCTGCGCCACTTCACGGCCTTTGCGGAATTCATCGACCGCTTTATCGTACAGCGCAGCGGATTCGCTGAAAGATACCGGCGCCAACAGTTCGGCATCCTGTCTTTTCAGGTCCGCCAGTTTTTGGGCTGGTTCGTTAAAGAGCAGGTTGTATAACTCGTTGGTTTGGGCGTTCACTCCCATGGCCGCTGCCACCAGGAGATACCCCATGCACACCATTCGCGTACGCTTCATTGTTTTGACTCCTGTATCAGTGAACGTGTTCATTGATGAGAATAAGTTAAATGATTCTGTCCACAGATGCAAGGATTAAGCTTGGAGAAAAATCTGGAATCCCAGAGAAAAATTTCTTACTTTGGATTCTGGAAAAAGTTTATTCTGTGCGCTGAATGAGTAAGGAGAAACGCGTGAAGACCATGGTGCGGCGGATTACCTGCCTGATGCTCGGTTTGTATTCATGGACCACCTTTGCGACGGACGCTTCAACCTGGCTGACACGTTTTGAAAGAAGCGGCGGCCTTGAGACCGCCCGGTATCAGGAGAGCATGTATTACTGGAGCCGTCTGGCCCAAAGTTCACCCGCCGCTCGATGGCTGGAATTCGGCGTCAGCCCTGAAGGCCGCAGCCTGAGAATGCTGGTGATCTCCCAGGATCGCTGCTTTACTCCGGAAAAGGCCCGGCGTACCGGTAAACCGGTGGTGCTCATCCAGGGATGCATCCACCCGGGAGAATCGGAGGGGAACGACGCGGGCATGCTAATTGCGCGCGATCTGCTTGTTGATAAACGCCATGCGAAACTGATAGATCGCTTGATCCTGCTTTTTGTCCCCATCTTTAATGTGGATGGTCACGAGCGCTACAGCTGGAACAGCCGGATCAATCAGAACGGACCCGCGGAGACAGGCTGGCGGGTCACCGCCACGCGACTGAATTTGAACCGTGATTTCGTCAAGGCCGATGCCCCGGAGATGCGCGCCTGGCTGGCCATGTATCATGCGTGGAATCCTCATTTCTTCTACGACTGTCACACCACCGATGGCCAGGATTTTCAGTATGTATTGAACTATTACATAGACACTCATCCGGATTACGGTGGTCCGATCTCTCGCTGGGCGGCTGATCGTTTCCTGCACCGGCTGCTGCGTCGTGCAGAACAGGAGGGACTGGTCATCGGCCCCTACGCCGGATTGGTGGATGAACGGGATCCGGCCAAAGGCATGATGGGCGGCGTGTGGCGACCGATGCTGTCCAACAGCTTTGCAACTCTGATGAACCGGGCCGGCTTTCTCATCGAAGCCCATTCCCTCAAACCGTACAAACAACGCGTGGAGGCTACGCGTGATCTGCTGTTGATGGGGTTGGATCTGATCGCCGATGATGCAGATGAGCTGATGAAAGCTGTGGCGCAGGGCGATCGTTGGTCCACTGGATTGGGTAAAACCTACGATCCTCAGCCATCCTTTCCTTTGGCTTTTCGTACGCTCAAGGACAAAGGGGACAGCATGGTCTATCGCGGTTATCATGTGCGCTATGTAAAAGGGGAGATCAGCGGAGAGGAATATCCCATCTATTCCCAGGAGATAAAAAATACGCCCAGCCTGTATCTGGATAGGGTGGAACCCTCGGTTCTTGTTTCACCCCCATTGGGGTATCTGGTTCCGGCCGCATGGCAGAATGTAGTTCAGGTGCTGGACAGCCATGGTATCTCTTACGTTCGTCTCAAACAGACTGTCCATGTGCAAGTGGAGACCTACCGTTTCACGGATGTCAAGTTCCGTTCCACCCCTTATGAGGGAAGGCAGCTGGTGTCGTTTAAGACCAATCCGGTTTCGCTGCAAAGAACCTTTCAGGCGGGTGATCTCTACGTGCCATTAAATAATTATAAATCAAGATTAATTATGTATTTATTAGAACCGGCCTCCACAGATGCGCTTATCTGTTGGGGTTTTTTTAACACCATTTTTGAGGATCGGGAGTACTTTGAAGAGTACGTCATGGAACCGCTGGCTCAAACAATGCTTAAAAGTCAACCTGCTATTAAAAAAGAGTTTAATGAAAGGCTTGCGACGGATTCTTCTTTCGCCGCCTCGCCCAGACAGAGATTGTACTTTTTCTATGAGCGCTCGCCGTTTTTTGATGCTGAGAAGAATCTCTATCCCATCGCCAGGGTGATCAGAAGGCAGGAGGCGGCCATATTTTGAAAAATAACTTGATTTTGGATTTTTTTATAAATACATTTAGATGAATGTTGTGATAGTCGGACGACATTCATCAGGGGCATCGTAGAATCCGCATTGTATTCCTCTCTTAATCCATCAATTCCCAAGCTGTACATAGCGCTGTTGCTGAAAAGCAAATCGTATCGCTGCATATATAAATCATTGGGAGGGTTTTATGCATCAAGGCAAACGTTTATACCCATGGATTTCAGCTGTTCTGCTGGTTCTGACAGCGGGACTTCTGATCACCTGTGGCGTCAAGCAGACAGAGGACCCGCTTTCTGCCGGTAATTTTAAAATCAGCGAGTCCAGCTCTTTGCACGACGGCAACGGCGCCGCCCGCTCCGAGTATTATTACGGGGAGTCCATGTTTCTATCGCTGGACAATCTGTATCCGGAGTGGCAGACGCTGGTGCGCGTGCGCAAGAATGGCGCCAGAGACTGCAGCTGCGCCGAATGCGTGAACACGTTGTTGGTCGTCACCGATCGTCTGGGAAGGATCGATAACCTGGAGATCTGGTACAACATCGGTTATGATCAGGACGGCAATCCGTTGGATGAGGCGGGGGATTATACAGTACAGATATTGCAGACCAGCCAGAATAATCCCTGGATCAATTTCAAAATTCAATTCAAGGTGATCGCCTCGCCGCCTGTTGCACCCTTCCTGTTCGTGACCAATGCCGCCGGCACTTATCAAGGCAACGGCGTGGTGGCGCCTGATAAAGTTTTTGTCAAGGGCGGTCATTTCGGCGCAAACGCTGAGGTGCACCTGTTCGTGGCGCAAAACCGTATGGCCTATGCCCCGGGTGATCTGTACAGCGATGTGTCCGGCGGGTTTGAGACCGCCACAGCTTCGGCCGCTGGGGAACTGGCGGTCACTGAGGTTTGGAGCGCTCCGGTGTATGATGTGATCGCTGATGTCGCCCCCTTTGGTCAGTACAACACAGGGGATGTCGTCGGTGAGCCTTCGCTGGCTACGCTGATCGTACAAAATCCCGTCGGCGGCGCCGACATCATCACGGATATCGCTTGCGACGCCTACGGCAATTACAAGAATACGTTTACCGATATGGAAGCGGTGTACGGACTGGCCAATCCTTTGGTGCGTCCGGCTGAGCTGGCTTCTCTGTTGCCGCTCTGTCACAGCAACGTTGTGGTTTCACCGCACAAGGCGATCTGGGCAAAAGATGATCCCCTGATTCACATCGAAACCGTCGGCAGCATGCATTCGCCGTTGGAGGTCGTGCTGGATCCTTCCTCCGGCTCCATGGGCTTGACGATGGTGCGCGGTGAGTGCCGGCCCGGTTATCGTCAACCGTTGCGTCTGTGGCCGGGCGACTATGATATGATCGTGGATGTCAACAACAACAATATGTATGATCCCGGTGTGGACTTGCTTGATGGCGGCACTCAGGTCGGCTTTACCATCGCCGGAACCCCGCCGCCGGTCAAGTTTATCTTTTTCGCGCTTCCGGATTTCGAAGCCATGGGCAAAACGCCTATGCGCGCAGTGGTTTTGAAAAGCGATCACACGCCGGTGGTGGGCGCCACGGTTTCTTTTAACGTCGGCAAAGGCCCCGGCGAGGTGGATCCCAAGTCCGTGGTCACGGATGCGCACGGTATGGCTGAGACGTTGTTCTGGGGCGCTGAAGAGGCCAAATGGTCTATCGTCCGTGCCATTGTCATGGTGGACGGTGTTCAATATGTCGCCCGCATCTCTGTTTGGGGTGATATGTGTTCCACGCACAATCAGGGCGTTGTCATTGCGCAATAGTTGACATACTGTCTGATTGGTGAAGGCCGGACGCTTTATCAGCGCCCGGCCTTTTTTATTGGTGCGCTCGGTACACCTGCTGCAGACAGGAGCGTGAATTTTCAACGTTCATGACAATGGCAATCAATCGTTGGATGGAAAAAGCAACTGGGTCGCACGCAGGGATCAAGCGGTTTTAACACAGTCTCTGGAGCTTGGTAATGTAAAAACGGAGCGCGGAGCTCCAGCTCCGCGATTGTTGGCGACGAAAAGAAGAATACTTGACACACGCTTTATCTCGGGGCAATTTTTTTTGGTCCCAAGCTTG
>JAKJDB010000212.1 GCA_022706175.1 Candidatus Zhuqueibacterota bacterium
ACGGATGACTTGCGCGGCATCGTCCACCATGACGTTTTCCACCAGAATATCGCTCATCGGACCCAACGATGCGGCCGGATGCACCCAGCTGGTTTCACCGTTATACTCTTCATCGCCGTTCAGGGCGATAAAGTCATCGCCGGTGCAGCCGCTGATATTGCGCAGGGTGAGAAACTGTCCCGGTCCCTGCACGTGGATGCCGTCCTGATTGCCGCCATGGATGTAATCCGGCAATTCGAGATGAATATTTTCCATCGTCACATGACGCCAGTGGGTGATGAGAAACGCAAAAGTGCGAAAATTGCGTATGGTGAAATCGCGGATCAGCAGATGTTCGACGCCGAAAAAAGCGATGCCGACGACAAACCGTTCCGCCCGAGTGTAGTGCACGCCCTCGGGCAGATGATGGGCCTGGTGCAGGCAGTTCTGATTGTAGGTGCCGCCCTGAAGCGTGATGTTGCGATCGACGATCTCCGTGGCCGAAGGATGGGCGTTGATCAGGATGGCCTGGTTGGCGTGATCGGCCTGATAGAATCCGCACTCTTTGTTCAGGCAGGTGATGGTGGTGTTGGAGTGAACGACCAGTCCGGTGACCAGGGCGGCGCCGTCCATGATCAGGTGCAGTCCGCCGCCGGCCTGGGCCGAATCCAGAGTCCGCTGCAGAATGGCGGTATCATCGGTACCGCCGCCGCTGTAGACGTTGCTGTTCAGTTTGGCGCCGGTTTGGCTGGCATATACAATTTTCGTCAACATTCAAATGCCTCCGCAGGTTAGAATAAAGCGCCGTGAGTCAATCCCGGCGCCCGTGAATGCGTCAGTCGGAACAGCGTGGAATCCCGGTACCGCCTTGATTTTTCAAAAATGAGCATACTGCTTTCGCTGCAACGCCAGATGAGAATCTATTCTATCGTCAATCAAGTTAGCTAAAAAACGGATCAAAAACAATAACCGCAACAAAATGAAAAAAAGATAGACTTTTTTCAGGAATGCCGTTATATTGTTCGACCGAACGCACACCTTCCAAATCTCACCTGATGAGGGAACCATCATGACGTTTGTCTGCCGTGCCGTTTACGCCCTGTTGCTGGGTTCGCTCGCCTTTTCAGTTCAGGCCCAGCAACCGCGAACCGTGTGGAATTTTTCAGCCGAATCAAACCTTTACGCCCCTCCCCTGGTGGCCGATGTGCACCCTTCGCCGGGCAAGGAAATCATCATCAGCGACAGCGAAGTCCGCTGTCTGCGCTGCATTTCCGCTCAGGGCATCGAACTTTGGCAGACAAAGGCCGGCTGGAAAAAACGGCTCATCTCCGCCGCCGCGCTGAGCGCGGCCACCAACGATGGCCTGCGGCTGTTGGCTGTGGGCAATGCCGACGGCTCTCTGCTCTGCCTGGATGCCGCCACCGGGGCTGTACGCTGGAGAGCTCACGCCGGCGCCGTAGAATGGGGCGGCGGCCTGTGGACAGACCTCGATCATGACGATACAGAGGAGTTCGTCCTGGCGACGCATCAGGAGGGCATCGCCGCTTTTGATGCCGACGGCAAAGAAATCTGGCGTTATCAGAGCGCTGATCAAACAGCTGCCGTGGAGATCCCTTGCGTTCCTGCTGCCGCCGATGTCGACGGCGACGGCGCCAGCGAACTGTTTTTTGCGACTCCACAGGGCGTCTTTTGTCTGCATCACCACGGCGCCCTTCGATGGCGGCTCACTACAGGCGATGATTTTACCGCATCCTGCGTGCTGACCCCGGATGGTTTGTATACCATGTCCAGAGAGGATCATCACCTCTGGCGCATCGACAGCAAAACCGGCGCGGTGCAGTGGAAACGGGCTCTGGCGGCCGGTGCGGATGTGTATAACGGCTCAGCCATGGCTGTGGGCGATCTCAATGGAGATGGTAAAGCGGAATTGGTTTGCGCGGATCGCGACGGACACATCTATGCGTATACTACGGACGGCGTGTTGTTGTGGATGTTTACCACCCGTACGCCGGTGCCTGCGGCCATTACACTGGGAGATGTGGATGGGGATGGATTGGTGGATGTGCTGGCTGCCAGCGGCGATCACAACCTCTATAGCCTCGATCGCTTTGGCCGCGAACAGTGGCGCTTCACCGCCGGACTGCGACTGGTCGGTCCGGCCACCATCGACGACATCGACGCGGACGGAAAAGCAGACATCCTCGTCTGCGGCAGCGATCGCACGCTGCGCTGTCTCACTCTGGGCGGCCGCTACGATCCTGCGCTGACGCCATGGCCGTCCCGCCGCTTTGATACAGCCCAGTCCGGCAGCACGGTGGCGTTCCATCCGGTCACGCGCACAGTAAAGAGCAAGCGATCTTTATTCCCCTTCGCCAGTTTCGACAAGAAACGCGAGACAGCTCGATTGGATACAATGGTCAAGCGAATGATGCACCGACCGCGAGGCTGGCGATGCGAAACACCCGACGCCAACTGGGGCCTGTCTGAGAGCATCCAGCAGGACCGAAGAACATCTTGCCTGCAAACGGACGGCGAGTGCACTATTGTCTCTGACCATATTTCCCTGCCGGCTGGATTGCAATCTGTTGAAGCAAAAGTGGATTACAGTGGACAGGGGTCCGCGTCTGCCGAACTGCGCTGGATCGGCGATGCAGGAAGTGTCGGCATCACACCTCTGCGCTTGCAAACTAAAAAAAGCGACTGGAACGCCTTTGCAGCCAACGCATCACCGCCGCAGACTGCCCGCTTCGTTCAGATGGTTCTCATCTCGGGCGACGGCAAAAGCTCGTGGAAAAACGTGCGCATCGACGGCACTCTCCTCGAGCCGGTGACCGTCACCGTACTGGTCAACCAGGCAGGTTATGACATCGGCCGTCCAAAGCATTTTATGGTTCAGTCCAATCTGAACGCCGGCCAGGCCGGTTTTGAACTGGTCGATCAGAATGGCCGTACGGTTTTGCAAAACAGTCTGCAAAACAAGGGCAGGATTACCGGCCGATACGGTCAGGACTGGGGATCGGTATATTATGAAGGCAAATTGACAGACTATGACCGACCGGGAAAATACCGCATCCGCGCGCACCTGGATGGTACGACCGGTGAGTCGTGGCCCTTTGAAATCGGTCAGGACAGGATCTGGAACGCCACCGCACGGCCGGCCTACCGCTTTTTCTGGTATCAGCGCTGCGGCATGGCGATCCCCGGCTTTCATGCCGCCTGTCATCTTGACGACAGCGTCGGCCCGGACGGTACAACGACACGCGATGTGCACGGCGGCTGGCACGACGCCGGCGATTACAATAAATACCAAAATGCCCCCTATGTGATCGGCCTGGCGCGTGCCTATACCTCGGCGCCCTCCCGGTTCGACGCTCTCAAACCCACTGAAGAAGAGGGCTTTTGGGATGAAATTCTCTGGGGCGGGGAACATGTGCAGCGGATGATCACTGAGGACGGCTCTTCATTCGGCTCCATTACCAGCGGCTACGGGTTCTGGGGACCACCGGAGCTGGAAACGGACAACCTTCCTGCGACAGGGGATGAACGGCCGGCTTCCAGCACCGGCGGCGTCTATCCCGGCGATCATCAGGCCGCGTTGGCACGCATAGCCGCCCTGTTGCGGGAAAAAGGACTTCAAGCCGGTGAGTGGATAACCACGGCCGACCGTTGTCTCTCCTACTCGCTCAAGCAGAACCACCGCGGCCTCAATGAATTGAGCGCAGCGGTCGATCTGTTTCGGGCGACGGGGGATAAGAAATACAGCGGCCTCGCCAAAGAGCTGTTCAGCGCGCTGGCACAAAAAACCGATCAGCCGCCTTCGGCCATGCTGGTGGACATCGTCGAGAGGTATGACGCGGCCTTTAACGAGGACCATAGCTCCTTGCTCAAAGAACTATTGGTCCCAAAAGCAGAGGCGTTGCTGGCCCTGGCAGACAACCCGTTCGGCGTCTGCACCTTTGGTCCAGCGGAAAAACCCAATTTTTTCAACACACCGGCCGACAGGGGCGGCTGGCATGTGGGGACCAGCAGCTATCTAATGGAATCAGCCAACCTGGTGGCCCTGGCGTATCGCTACCACCCACAACCCAGGTATCTCGAGTTCATATATGATCAATTCAACTGGACCCTGGGCATGAACCCCTACAGCATCTGCCTGATGGAGGGTGTCGGCAGTTTCAACCTTCCATCGTATCATCATCGCATCACTTTCGCAGGGGTTGCGCGTGGCGCGATACCGGGAAGCGTGGTGAACGGGGTGACCTGGCGTGCGGTCGGCGATGACCGGCCGTTTGTTGATCTGAGCGGACAGGACATTCCGGCTTTTGAGCCCAATGAATGCTGGTTGCCGCACAATACAGCTTATCTGAACGCTCTGGCGAACCTGATCGCGTCAAAGGCCGACTAGCCGCAATGCAGATCAATTATTTCCAGGACCACTTTTTCCTTCTCATACTTGAATAGGTTGAAAAAACCATAATAGGGATTGGCAGACCAGAAAGCGTCAAGGAGATTGTCCTCCTACCGGGCCTGCTCGTCGCGATCGATGAAGACGCTGTTGCGGGATGAAACGTCTACTCTATCATCCAGGTGGAATTTGAGCATTTGCTCAGAGGTGTATTCATTCCCAGATCGCCTCACGGGGGATTATTTTCATCAAACAGACCGGGTCCCCCATTTTGACGCTCTGCAGCAGCTCGACATCAACCTCGCAGCCAAAAGCCTTTTCGAACAGAACTTTGCTGTAGCCGGTGGTGCATTGGCACCACGCATCGGTCTCCAATTCAGCGACATTGGCCAGTATGGGACAGGGACAAAACGGAAACTGGAGATAGAGTTCCCCATTAGCGCCGAACAGGCCGGCTTCCCTGGCTTTATCCTGGTTGGTGAATTCCGTCAAATTAGAGGAGGAGGCCACCAGTTCTTTAACCAACTCTACTTTTTCATCGATCCTAAAGCCACATTGACAGTTCATGCGTATTCGTTTTACGGCAGCGCTGTCAAAGTGGTCCTGTAATCGTTTCATGGCGGATGTCACCCAGGTCGCGTTATCCTCGGATGAGGAAAGACGCTGCTCTCCGTAAACTACTTTTACGGCGGTCATCTCGTCGCTGACCGCTTTGACGGCTTCAAACAAGGCGCGTTCTTGGCATTTGCGGATGTCAAACATTCTGCGACCTCCTCATCGATTGATTCGCAATCACGGCTTTCCTGGACTCTACCGTCAAAACCTTCTCGCCGGCGCCCGATCGTCTCTCCCCATGCCGGTTAAAAGCGAAAGAGTCGCGGCATACATACACAGGCCTTGTCTCCATCCAATGGCATCCCGCGAGCAACGATGCCTCCCCATACCATTCCCGCAGGTCGTCCTGCACAAAAGACTCATCCGTCAGATGTTTGTCATTGATTTCGATGATGTGCCACGCTCCGTACGGCGCACACAGATTTTTCAAAACCGCCCTTTCGTCTGCTCTCCGTCAATAGAGAAAAGGCGTCGGCCGCAGGCTATGGCTGAAAAAGCCTTGTAGATCAAGAATCCCCCACCCCAGCAGGGGCAACAGCACATAAATAACA
>JAKJDB010000213.1 GCA_022706175.1 Candidatus Zhuqueibacterota bacterium
GGGCGGTTCTCCATGGCCATGATGCCATAGCCGCCGTGCAGTATCAGCGCCAGGGGCTGGATCAGGGCCTGGCTGCCATACTGATAGCCCTGATAAAAGTACGCGTTCTGCTCCTGCGCGTCGCTTTGCGTTGCGATGATCAAGAGCATGATAAAGCAAATAGTAATTTTTCTGCACATCATAAGCTGATTTTTCTTGAATAGAAGAGATTGTTCGTGCAAGAGCGCTGCCGTGCGCCGGTCAGGCTGCCGGCTGATAGCTGCGTTCCAGAGCCAGACCGCTTGCCCATCCGGAACAGCTGCGGACGCCATCGATCGCTTTGTCGAACGTAGTATCATGATAACATCGGCTGATGACGATGCCGCTGCCCCGTTTGAGCGGAATTCTTATACCGACGCCGCCGGCAGATTCATGCCGGCCATCAAGGTCACTAAAAGCACGGAGAAGAGATCCCTACAGTTTCAATGCCATGATATTGGCCAAGAACGGTTCTGTATTTGTTTTATTCGTTATCTGCCGGTCGCATTCAGATAGGCGGTTTTTTTCAAAAGATAGCCGGTTTTGGCATCGATCAATTGATCCATGGCCTGCTGTTGCAGGGCCTGAGCCTCCAGCAGATCGGCGACGCTGCACACCCCATGGTCATAGCTGTCCTGATTGACCTTGAGATTTTCCTCGGCCTGGATTTTCGCCTCCTCGCACAGCCATACTTGCTTGTAAGCGTCGTTCAGGTCTTGCCAGGCTTTTTCAATTTGCAGCTGCAGCAGTTCTGTGCGGTCCTGCAAATCGTTCTTCGCCATCTGTTCTTTTAAACGGTGTTCCTGAACCGTGTGCGACGCCTCCCACCAGCCCGAGATCGGAATGGCTGCGGTGGCGAACGCCATGCCGATGGTCCGGTCTTCGCCTTGATCAAACTTCATGTACATACCGACCACTCCCACGCCCACCTGGGGCAGGTATTCGCCCGCTTTCATCCGTTTTTGCAGGGTGGCGGCTTTGACCGAGGCCTGCAGCAGTTGGTATTCACTCCTTCTCTGCACCGCAGCCCGAGCATCGACATACAGAGTCTGCGGCGCATCGCGGATCAGCAGCGAATCCTGCAAAACCAACGTTGAATCGTAGGGAATGCCGATATGCTGGCAGAACGCCATTTTTGCCAGTTTTTGGCCGTTCTCCAGCTTGGACCGGTTGAGCTGGATTTCGGTTTGTTTCAGTTTCACCTTGAGGACGTCGTTTTTCGTCACCAGGCCGGATTTCCAGGCATCCTCAATCTGATTACGTAAACTGGACAGCAAAGATTCATACTTTTGTACGGTTTTGGCTTTTTCCTCCAGCGACACCACCAGCCAGTACTGCTGTTCTGTTTTCTGCAGAACCTCGTCGTGGGTCATTCGCTCCCTGCGTTCGTTGACAGCCACCCCTAACGACGCCAGCCTGTTGCCGTTGACGATCCTGCCTCCGGCAAACACCGGCTGGACCACATTGAACAGGCCCATGGTGGCGCCGGGCATATAGGCGAATTGGGTGGGGCGGAGCAGGTGAATCGGATTGCCGTCATACACCGGCAGGTTGCCGCCCTGAGTGGTGATTTCCATCAGCGGATCCTGCGCTTCAAAAAGGACTCCGCCGGCGCTGATGGCTGGAAAGTATTTGGTCAAAGCGGCTTTTCGCGTCTGCTGCGCCGCTTTGAGTTCCAGGCGGCTGTTTTGCACGGCACGGTTATGCTGCAGCGCAAGCTGTCGGCTCTTTTCCAGAGTCAGCGCTTTTTGTCCGTAGCCCGGGTTGATGCACAGCAGCATGCTCAGCATAAAAATATGGCCTAGTTTTTTCATAGTTGCTCACTCGCTTCAACTTTATTGAAATCTTTCCGGTGAAAGAGATAGTAGAGCACCGGCATCAACAACAGAGATAAAACCAGTGCAAAGATCAATCCGAAACAGATCACAGACCCCAACGGGCCCCACAGCAGAGAACCGCTGGCGATCATGGGGATCACGCCGACCGCCGCAGCCGCCGCGGTGAGGAAAATCGGCCGCATTCTGCGTTGGGCGGCCGAGATCGCGGCCTCTTCCAGAGTATGGCCGTGTTCTCTGCGCAATTCTTCCGCGTAAGAGATATAGATAATGCCGTTACGGACGACGATGCCCATCAAGCCGATCAACCCGATAAAAGCGGTTACGCCGAAAGGATAACCGGTGATCAGGATGCCCAACGAGGCGCCGAACAGGCACAACGGCATGGTCAGCATGATCAGCAGGGTGGTTTTAATGCTTTTGAACTGAACCATCAAAATGAGAAAGATGATGACGATGCTGATCATCAGCGAATAGTAAAAGGGGGTGATATATTCCACCGTGTCCTGATGATCGCCGCCGTAATAAATGGAGAGACCATGCGGCAACGGCAGCGCCTCAATTTTCGGTCTCACTTTATTGAAAATGGTGGAGGGATAGGCGTTTCGGCGCACATCCGCCTGCACCGTAATGGTGCGCAGGCCGTTGCGATGAACGATTTCCCCCTCTGTCCATCCTGGTTTGAGATCGGCGATCTGACGAACCGGCACCGAGGCTAACAGATAGGGAGAGGTCACATACTGGTTATTGATATCGTCGATGCTGGTTTTAACTTTTTTATCGACTTTGAGCTGCACGGTCACCGGATAATCGCCCTCCCAGATGGTGGCAAGGGGGAATCCTTTGGTGCCGACCATCAGAGAATAACCGAGCAGGGTATTCGAGTATCCGAGCCGGCTGGCTTCATCCCTTTTAATCTCGAGATCGATGGTCTGCTGCGCCTGCTTGAAATCCGTGCGCACCCAGGTGACGCCTTCGCATTGCCGGAGGATATCCGAAATGCGGCCCGCCGTCTGTTTCAGGGTCTGCAGGTCATCGCCGGCGATGCGGATCTCGATGGGAGAAGGGGAGACGGCGAATTCCAACTGTTTCCATTTGACATTCGCGTTCGCATAGCGATGGGCGCATTTGACGCTGTATTCATCAAGCACCTCTATCGTCGCCTGGTTGGAGGTCGTCAGTACGATTAATTGTCCATAGCTTTTTGCCGGAAAATTGGGCGCATAGATCGTATGGAAACGCGGCGAGCTGGTGCCGACAAAAGACGCCACGGTCTTTACCCGCGGATCCTTTTCCAACAATTGTTCCAAATCTTTCATCACCGCGTCGGTTTGCTGCAGGGAACTGCCCAGGGGCAAGTGCACCTCAACGGCAAACTGGTTGCGTTCGATTTTTGGAAAAGACTGTTGCGGGGAAATGCCGAGGATCACCAGGCCGGCGATGAAGGAGGCCATGCCCAGCAACACCACGATCAGTTTGTTTTTAAAGGCGTTATCCAATAAGCGGTTGTACTGTTTCTGTACCTGGTCGAGAAAAACGGCTTTCCTGCCCTTGCGGCTGTCGTTTTTAATGCCCTTCTTGATGAACGAATAGCTCAGCAGCGGCACCAGCACCGCGGAGGTGAACAGAGAGGTGAACAGGGCAAAGCTGACCACATAGGGGAGAGAGCGGACGAAATCGCCGGCGGTCCCCTTCATAAAAAAGATGATCGGCCAGAAACAGGCGATGAGTATGAGGGTGGCCGAAAGCACGGAACCGAACAGGTCCGATACGCTTTGCGAGGCGGCCTCGTGCGGGGTAATGCCGTTGTCCAGTTTCTCGACGTAATTATCGATGATGACGATCGCGTTGTCCACCACCATTCCGAGGACCAGGATCAGCGAGGCCAGGGAAACGGTCTGCAGATCCCAGCCGGTTACCCACATGAACGCCAGGGTGATGAGGATGGATATGGGAATGGCGGACGCGGCCACCAAAGCCACCCGGCGGGGCAGCAGGATGATGGTGACCAGGGTGACGGCGACGATGGCGATGGCGAACTCTTTCATAAAGTTGGTAATGGCATTGGAGACCGCGCCGGGGATGTTGGAGATGGTTACGATTTTCACATCCGGCGGCAACGATTGGGTGAAGCGCTCGATCTCCTTGCCGACCGCCTCGCCAAAGTGAACAATGTTGTTGCCGGTCTGCATCTCCAGAGAGACGATGAGGCATTTTTTGCCGTTCACGCGGACAAAGGAATCCGGTTCCTCATACTCACGCACCACTCGGGCCACATCTTTAATCCGGACGATATTGCCCAGAGGATCCGAATAGACGATCTGGTTCGCCAAATCCTCTTCGGTGTGATAGCTCAAAGGGATATGAACAGGATACACGGTATGGCCGTCGTCGATCTCGCCGGCATAGCCGACATCGCTTTGCGGTTTGAGGGCCGCCAGGACCACCAGGGGCTTGATGCCATAGTGCGCCAGCTTGGCGTCATCCATATAGACGTTGATCTGTTCCTTCAGCTGGCCATAGTTCTTTACCTTGGAGACGGAAGGGATTTTTCTGATTTGATCTTCGAATTGTTCGACATACTCTGTGAGTTCTTTATAGGTTTTCGTATCGGATTGAACCGCCAGCAACAGGGCCGAGGTGCTGCCGAAATCGTTGTCCGCCGTCAGGGAGAGGACGCCGGACGGCAACTGCTTTTTGAAATCATTCAGCCCCAGCCGCAGCTTGGCCCAAAAGGCTTCGGGATCTTTTTCTTTCTCCGAGACCTCCACATAGATGACCATTACGTTTTCTTTGGAGATGGAGCGGGTTTTGCTGCGCACGACCGAGTTGTATTGAAACAGATATTGTTCGACTTTTTTCGTCAGCTGCTCCTCGACCTGCAGCGAGGAGGCGCCGGGGTACACACCGACGATGATGCCCTGCCGTATTTCAAACGTGGGGAATTCATCCCGCGGCATCTGCACCAGGGCGAGGATTCCCACCATCAGCAAAAGGCCGGTGCTGATGAACAGTACCTGCTTGTAGCGGAGCAGCGTTTCCAGTAAGGTGTATTTCTTTTTCATGGTTTTCATTTCCTCAGGCGCTAGTTGGGCAGGATTCTCACTGCAGCGTTATCCACCAGATTGTGCTGACCGGACACCACCAGGTGATCGTCCCTGTTCAGCCCGGCGGTGATTTCCAGGCCGTTCGCCAGCATGCCGCCGATTTGAACATATTTTCTCGTCGCTTTGGCGGTTGCGGGATCAACGACGTAGACAAAATTTTTTCCGGTTTCATCGACCAGTACCGCGAGACTCGGCGCCAGCAGGCCCTGATGAAGGCCCGGATTTTCGATGGTCACTTTGCAGATCATGCCGGGTTTGATTTTCCATTCAGAATTGGCCAGCGCAATTTTTATTTTATACGTGTGCGCCAGCGGATCGGCCATCACGCCGACCTCTTCCACTGTGCCGGCATATTCCCGGCTTCCCAGGGCGCCGATGGTGACCATGGCCTTGTCGCCGGTTTTGATCAAGGAGATTTCGTCTTCCGGAACCGCCACCTTGGCGAACACCTTGGAAATCTTGACCAAGGTAATGGAGGAGACATTCGGCAGGGCGATCATGCCCGGGTTGACAGAGCGTTTGCCGACAAGGGCATCGGTGGTGGCATACAGGTTGCAGTCATCGAGCCCCTTGCG
>JAKJDB010000214.1 GCA_022706175.1 Candidatus Zhuqueibacterota bacterium
TCCCGGGAGAGAACCTCATCGGGGTCTTCAGCGCCAACGAGTACCTGACCCGGTCCAACCTGATGCGGGCCTACGATCTGCAGCACGCGGACACCCCGATTTTCAAGGCGAAGCGGATGGCCGTCCTCGGCGGGGGCAACGTGGCCATGGACGCGGCCCGGACCGCCGTCAGAATGGGCGCGGAGAAGGTTTTCCTGGTCTACCGGCGGACCGAACGGGAGATGCCCGCCCGGGTGGAGGAGGTGGCCCACGCCAGGGAGGAGGGGGTCGTCTTCCGTTTTCTGGAGAGCCCCACGAGGATCCTGGGGGACGAGCGGAAAAGGGTGACGGGGATGGAATGCCTGTCCTATACCCTGGGGGACCCCGACGCCTCGGGCCGCCGCAGCCCGGTGGCGGTTCCGGGGAGCGAACACCTTCTGGATGTGGACGCGGTCATCGTGGCCATCGGAAACGAGTCCCACCCCCTCCTTCTGCAGACCAACCCGGAGATCGCGGTCTCCAGGAGGGGGAACATCATCACCGATGAAACGGGAAAAACCTCCATGGACAGGGTCTACGCCGGGGGGGACATCGTCCTCGGCGCCGCCACGGTGATCCTGGCCATGGGCGAAGGAAGGCGCGCGGCCAAAGCCATGCACGACTACATGACGAACGGAGTCTGGTGAACGTTCCGCGTGCCGAATCATGTGAAGCGTGGTGAAAAATAGCGAGGCCGCCGGGCTGCTGCCTGAAGCCCCCCTCTCTTTCGGCCTGCACGAACCGCCGCGTAGATGTTTATTCCGCTGTTTCCGATTTGGACAGCAGATTTCGCAGATCTTTAAAGCCGTAAAAGATGACCACTAGTGCGATGGCGAAATACAACGTCGTAAAGACATAAAACAGCATTCGCCAGAACCATTCCATATTCAAGCATTCTCCTCAGTTTCTGCCAAGATCTTCGCTGGACAGGATTTTTGCGTGCACAGCGATACCACGATCATGCTCGCCAACGGCAACAGCATGCCGATAAAGCCGGCCATGTTCACGTCGGTCAAAAAGGAGAGGCTGCCCGGCAAGACGGATTTACATTTCGTCAGAACCAGAAACAGGAGCGGCATCACAATGCCGATGCTCAGGGCGGCCATGGCGCCATGACGGTTGGCCTTTTTCCAGTACAGCCCGCCGGCGACCGTCGCAAAGGCGCCTGACGCATACATGGTACCGGTGATATACAGATATTGATACGCTGTCTCTGGAATCTCATACAGCAGGCCGAACACCAGCAGAAAGAGGCCAATCAGCAGAGAAAAGATCCGGCTGACGGCAATGGTGGCCGCCTCGGACAGCGGCTTTTTTTTCAGCGGTGTCAGTATGTCCCGGGTGGCCACAGAGCTCCAGGACAGCAGGTAGGCGGAGTAGGTGGACATGGAGGCGGCCAGCATGCCGGCGAGGATGATGCCGAGCAGGCCGGTGGGCGCAACAGTGGCGATCAATCGAGGCATGCCCAGCACCGGGCTGAGGCGTGGGCCGAAATAGGCCAACGCGGCGATCCCCCAGATCATTGGGATCATGGACCGGCCGGCCAGGGTCAGGCCGAAAAAGAGAAAGACTCTGCGCGCAACCTTGGGGCTCTTGGCGCTGAACGCTTTCGCGGCTATGGGCTGATGCAACCCCCCGGTGGCCAGGTTGGCAAAGAGATTCCAGCCGATGAAAAACCATCCCAGCCGGGCATGTTTGAACGGATTGAATCCGCCCTGACCATAATTCGCTGCCACTGCTTGGGTCATCTCGGCAAAACTTACCCTGTGCAGAATGAGGATCGTGATCACCAGCATGCTCGCAGTGATCACGATGAACTGCATAAAGTCGGTAACGATCACGGACAACATGCCGCCGAGAATGGTGTAGCCGATGACCACGATCAGCATGACGATCATGATGAGCAGCAGGGCGTCCTGCCCCAACCCCATGGTCTCTGATAGAAACAGGGCGTCGAATTTTAAAAAGATGCCCATGTTCAACATGCCGGAGATGAACAGGATGACGCCGCCGAGGAGACGAACTTTTTTATCGTATTTGATTTCGTAAAACTCGGGCACGGTCATGATCTTGAATTTTCTCAGACCGCTGACAATGAAGCCGCTGTACCCGATAAAGATAAAACCGATCATGCCCAACAGGCCGACGACAAAGCCGGAATAGCCCATGGTAAAGCCGAACTCGGCCATGTACATAAAGGTTACGATGCCGATCTCACTGGCCACCAGGGTGGCCACTCCCAGGGATAACCCGACTCGACGGCCGGCGACAAAATACCCCGCAGAATCCTCTCCGATTTTTTTAACCCGCAGGCCGGCATAGATGGTCGCTGCCAGATAGATCATTATGATGGCGGCATCGATGGCGGTGAAGTTCATCGTCTTTTCCGGTTAGATTCAACATTCAGCTTTGCGAAGCAGACTGTGCGAATGAACGGGTTGCGTCTGCGGGGGGCCGGTTTTTCTCGTCAGCCCGTCGGACGTCGCAATATAAAAAAAATCGTTTGCAAATAAAGCCTAATCTGCCCTGTGTGAATGAAAAGACCTTTCCATTGCTTTAAAGAATAGAAATACTAAATTAGATCAGGCCGGCGGTTTTTAGGTCTTGCGCTGCCGGTATTCGTTTTAGCGTCCTGTGCAAGCATGGAAAGGAGATTGCATGAAACATGCCTTGAGTGCAAAGGAACTGGTCCTGGCGTTGGTGATCACTCTACTGTTCATCGGTAGGGCGCCGGCGCAGAATTCCAGCCGACTGACCGTTGGTCCGCAGGCTGACGGCAGTGTTGTCGTGCCCACCCATCAGCTCATCCGGCCGGCAGGATTTCAGATCCAATTTTACGGCCGTCCTAATGATCTGGCTCTGAGCCCGGATGAGAAACTATTGGCTGTGAAGAACTGGCGGTCGCTGGATTTGATTAAAGTGCGTGAACGGACCGTGCTGCAATCCCTGCCTTTTCCCAAAAGCGGCGCCGCAGCAACCGGATTGGTCTGGGCCGCCAACGGCAGACGGATCTATGTTTCAGAGGCCGAGGATCGCATTCGCGTGGCGGAGCTGGATGAACAGAACATCATGCGCTGGGGCGAGTCGCTGGTCCTGCCGAGGCTGAATGCAGAATCGGTGGTCAAATTCCGCGCCGATATCGGTGAGACGATCAGCGGCGATCCGGCGCCCGGCGGCCTGGCGTTGCAGCCGGACGGCAAACGGCTCTGGGTGGCGCTGAACCGCTACAACAGCCTGGCGGCGGTGGAGCTGTCCACCGGACAGGTCAAGACCGTGACCGTGGGCATGGCGCCCTATGGCGTCGTGCTCTCCGGCAACCGCGCCTATGTCAGCAACTATGGCGGCCGCAGGCCGCAAAAAGGAGAGGCCACTGCCAACAGCTCGGGGTCGCAGGTATTGGTGGATCCGCAGACCGGCATCGCCAACAACGGATCGGTGTCGGTGGTGGATCTGAACGCCATGCGGGAGATCAAAAACATCGAGGTGGGACTGAATCCCTCAGCCATGATTCTCAATGCCGACGGCTCCCGTCTGTTCGTCGCCTGCAGCAACAGCGATGTGGTCTCTGTCATCGACACCCGCACCGATGAGGTGGTGGAAACCATTGCGGTGAAACCGTCGGCGGATCTGCCCTTCGGCAGTTCGCCAACGGCTCTGGCCCTCTCTCCAGACGGCAATGTGCTCTATGTCGCCAATGCGACGGAAAACGCCGTCTGTCAGGTGCGGCTGGGCCTTCGATGCGGCGGACCGCTGGCTGAAACGCGGATAGAGGGGTATATCCCCACAGGCTGGTACCCGGGCGCGATCGAGATCGACGGCAGAGGCGATTTTTTATTTGTCGCCAACATTAAAGGCTGCGGCTCGCGCAACATGCCCACGGAGCGACAAGGATTCAACTCGCATGACCATTCCGGTTCTCTTTCCATCATCCGACTGCCGGATAAGAACAAGCTGGCCGAGTACAGCCGGCAGGTATCGGCCAACAATCAGCCGGCCGGGCAACATACTGCAGCCACGACCAGCGCAATCGCTGCGCCGGTCAAAGTGCCGATCCCTGTCGAACCCGGCCAGGTCTCCCATTTCAAACATGTGATCTACATCATTAAGGAAAACCGCACCTATGATCAGGTTTTCGGCGATCTGGCGCAGGGCAACGGTGATTCGAGCCTGGTGCTGTTCGGACGTGAGGTTTCACCCAATCATCACGCCCTGGCCGAGACCTTTGTTCTGCTGGATAATTTCTACTGCAGCGGCATTCTCAGCGCCGATGGTCACCAGTGGACCGATGAGGCTTATGTCACCGATTACCTGGAAAAATCCTTCGGCGATTTTGTCCGCAGCTATCCCTATGACGGCGATGATGCACTGGCGTATGCGAGTTCCGGTTTCATCTGGGATCATGTGCTGCGCAAGGGGCTGACTTTCCGCGATTACGGCGAGTTCGTCAAGGCCGAGATCACTCCGGCTGACGCAAAGTTCGTGGATGTCTACGCTGATTATCTGAACAACGCCGGCAGAGTGAAAATTCGCGCCAAGGCCAATTTGGCCACGCTGGAGCCTTATCTCTGTCCGACGTTTATCGGGTTTCCCACCACCGTGCCGGATGTCTATCGAGCGCGTGAATTCATCAGAGAACTCGAGCAGTTTGAAAAGAAAAACAATCTGCCCAACTTTATCATCATGCTGTTGCCCAACGACCACACCTCGGGAACGCGGCCGGATCGGCCCACACCGCGATCCGCCGTGGCGGACAATGATCTGGCGCTGGGGCGAATCGTTGAAGCGGTCTCTACAAGCCGGTTCTGGCCCGAGACCTGCATTCTGGTCACCGAGGATGATCCGCAGAACGGCTTTGACCATGTGGACGGTCACCGCACCGTCGGTCTGGTCATCAGTCCTTATACAAAACGGGGAAAGGTGATCTCGACCTTTTACAGCCAGATCTCCATGGTGCGCACCATCGAGAGCATTTTCGGCCTGCAGCCGATGAATCGGCTGGATCGAGCGGTTCCGCCCATGACGGATTGTTTTACGACGACGCCGGATTTCACACCGTACACGGCGTTGCCGAACAACATTCCGCTGGATGAGATCAATCCTCCGTTGCAGAGCCTGAACGGCGATGCACGGTATTGGGCGGAAAAGTCCTTGGCGCAGGATCTGTCGGATGTGGACCGTATCGATGACGAAACGTTCAATCGCATCATTTGGCATGCGGTCAAGGGATATCAGACGCCGTATCCCGGCGACGCCCGGTAATGGACGCGTACGCCGGGGCGGTTGATCGGAGGCGTTACCAGACGGCGCCGGTTTCATCCAGATCCTTGATTCTAGACTGCAGCTGTCGCCTGTTCAGGCAAGCAGCAACAGGATCGAGCGGATTGAAGTGGAGTCAGAGGCCTAGCGAAAGCCCTCGTTGAGCGTGCGGTTAAGCGATACACGGCGGTCAACGACCGCATGGGAGAAATTCTGCTTTGAATGATCGTGGATGCGTGCCCCTGGCGAT
>JAKJDB010000215.1 GCA_022706175.1 Candidatus Zhuqueibacterota bacterium
GGAGGCCCAAACCCCCATTGATGATGACCGCCGGAGAAGCATAGGCGAAAAGCAGCACAAGCAAGACTACCAACATCGGCTTTAAAGGTTTCATCGTTTAACCTCCCTATAAATTACCAATAAAAATATTGGCATTTTTTAACAAAATGTCAAGCTAAATATCTAGGGAATACTAAATTTCCGCCAGGGCGATTCGCTGCCGGAACGGTTTGCCGCGCCGACCGCATCCACTCGCCAGCGATACACCCGGCCGCGCACCAGTCGTTCCAGTCTGGCTGCGCCATCCCAGTTGTAGCGCACCACCTCCTGCTCCATTCGATAGCCGGGCAATCGCGACATCCAGATCAACCGGCCGTCGGCGTCATCGAACAGTTTGAGCAGATAAGACTCTGCCAGCGATTCGGGCGCCGGCTGCCAGTAGAAGTGCAGGGTGTCCTGTTGCAACGCTTGCGCCAGATTGACCACTTTGGGCAAGAGCATATAATCCACGGTATCCGAAGGCTGAGTCACCGCCCCCTCTGCGTCCGCGCCCAACAGATAATAGTGATAGCGCACGTTGAGCGCCAGCTCTGCCTGATCGAGAAAGAGGCTGTCCCGTTCCGACAGCACCACGAGGGGAGTGAACGCCGGTTCATCCTGCTTGCGCCGATACAGCCGGTACTCGGTCAATCCGGCTCCTCGCCGCCACTGCAGTTGGATGGCGTCGGTTTCAGGCACTGCGTCGATGCCGGCCTCCACTACGGCCGTATCTTCGGCCGCTGGGACAAAGCGGAGCTGCAGCGTCAGCCGCCTCGGATCAAGCGCCTGTTTTTCACAGGCCAGAAGCAGAACCAGGAGCAGGCCGATTCCGCCGGTTGAGCAAAAAGTTTTCATTTGCCTGTTCCCTCTTTAAAGGTAAAGGAACAGCTGAGTCGATGCACTTGGCTGAAATCGAGAAAGCTGAACGCATAATCCACGGCACAACCGCGCCAGCGCAGGCCTGCGCCCAGGTTCCATCCCTGCGGCCCCATGCCGGAGCGCAAAGCCAGGCCGCGATAGCACGCCTCCAAGCCGGCCAGATGGGCCGTTTCATATTTGCGATACCGAGTGTAAAACAGCTGCACGCGGCCGTCGCGCATGCCGAAATCCTCGGCATATCCCAGACCGAGCAGCATCGTGCGCTGCACGCGGTCCTCATGTCGGGTGTTCCACAGGATCGGCGTTCGCGCGATATCCAAAGCGGAAAAAGCCAGGGTGACCTGACCCAAAAAATCGGAATCCAGCAGCCGCTCCAGGCTAAAGTTCAACATGGCGCCCAGGTCCAATCCCAGGGCCGAAGCGCTGTTCTGCTGCAAAGACTGGCGGAGAATTTTTACCGTAATGCCCAGCGGGATCTCCACCGGCAGATCGCCGTACAACCAGCCGAGAGGAACAAGGTGGCGGAAGGCGCGGCCGAAGGAAAGATAGACCACATCCTCGGCATCTTGGAAATAGCCCAGCGCTTGACCATCCGGCTGCAACGACGAATCGTTCAATCGGTCCGCCAGGCTTCCACCTTTGAGCTCCGGATACAGCGGTATTCCATCGACGAAAAAACGGGTCCAATGCACGCCGACGGAGGCGCCGCCGAACAGGGGCGCCTGAAAACCGCAATAGTGATAGACCGCCAATGGATCGGTCACTGCGCCGTAACTGGGCGCATACATCACGCTGAGAACAGGACGGTTCAGCAACGCCGCGGCCGCCGGATTGCAATGGAAATTATCGATGCTGCCATAGGCGGCCGCCGCATAGCCGCCTAACGCCAGGGAACGTGCGCCCACCCCTAATTCCATGGAAGCGCCGGCATAACGGGTCTCGTCAGCGATGGAACGGCCGGCGCAAGACAGGAGAAGAAAGCACAGCCATCTTTTCATCATCGTATCCTGGCGATTTTTCCGCTCGCCTCTTTCATTTCCTGATTACGTTGCACAGTGATGCGATAGAAATAGACGCCGTTGGCCACCGGATGGCCCTGATGGTCCGTGCCATCCCAGGTCAGTTCATGATAATCCGCTGTCAACGGCAGGGGATCTTCACTCTCCAGCCGCGGGTCGATGGTGCGGATCAGGCGGCCGGAGGCGGTGTAGATCTTGAACAGCAGCTTGTCCACCGGCTGGGTCAAGCGGTAGGCGAGCACCGTCTTGGTTGCAAACGGATTGGGAAAAGTACCTAAAACCTGAAGCCGGAAATCCCCGGCCACGGTCCATTGCAGTTCCACCGGCTCCATAGGATTGCCGAAACAATCACGGCATGAGATCACCAGGCGATGATCGCCGATGGTCAGCGCGACAATCCCCTGTAACGCGAGTTCGTTGGCGTTGACAATGGAATCGGGTACGGCCAAGGCCTCGACTGGTTTGCCGTCCAGCAACACCTCCGGGCTGCCGCTCGACCAATCGATTCCGTTTTGATCCTGAAGAAGAATGGAGATGAGCGGGCCGGCTGAAACATACATGTTCGGCTGAAACGGTCTGCCGTCGATGGACACGGTGCAGCGCGGCGGCTGCGTATCCACACCGTAGAGCAGCGCATATTCGCCGCTTTCCGACACCGTAGCCGTCACTCGGCGATCGGACAGCCGGCTGTCGAGTCGGCGCCATTTTTTCGTCGCAGGGGTAAAGCGGTAGAGCGCTGCCGGCGCGTCGGGGTCGCACGGCAGACTGATGGTGATCGGTTTCTGCGGTTTTTCTGTTGTGGAAAAAGCGATCGTATAGGAAGCACCGGACAAAGTGAGGTCCGTTTGATCGAACAGGAGCGGCTGCATGGACCGTCGAACATGCAGAACAGCGGGAGTGGAAAAAACCCCGGCAGGCATCGCCACAGTCAATGCTTGATCAAAATGAAGCGTGTCTCCGCCGGCAATGCCCGATTTGGGATCATAAGCGAACGCCTGGCTCTGTAAAGGAAAAAGAGATTGCGTGATCCAGCCGTTTGCCCCATCCCGATCCGAATCCAGCACCAGGCGTACCAGACGCACACCCGGAGCCGGAGAATAGGGCAACGCCACTTGCCGGCTGCTTAACGCCGCGCAGGAGAGCGTGTCCATGGCCACGGTTTTGAACGACTGGCTTAGGGAATCCGCCTCCTCCAGCCGCAGATAGAGCCCTTTGGCATTGCCGGTGCCCTGGTTGCTGACCGGCACGATCAACATCGGCGCCTCGCTTCCGCCCCAGACCACCGCGTTGCGATCCAGGTAAAGGCCGGCGATGTTTTTGATCGTCCGCTGGTACATCGGCGTGGTGCGCACACCGCCGGATTGTTCCTGGATGATGATCTGAAATTGTACCACGCTGGTCAGAGGCGTGACCGGGTAGGCGGCGGAAACGAACCAACCATCAGATC
This sequence comes from Candidatus Zhuqueibacterota bacterium, assembly GCA_022706175.1. Next base: position 3,364 of record JAKJDB010000215.1, read on the forward strand.
GTGCGGTCATGTTCAAAGAAGCGTCGAACAGTCGGCAAGTCACGGAGCGAAACGGCGCCAGGCCGGCGATGCGCGCGGCCACGTACAACGAATCCTGATCCGTCAGCACTGTGGTCACGGAATCCACCAGGGAGCCGGTCACGGACCATGCTGCAGCGCCATGGCAGGCGGCCACGCCCATCTCATCGGCTGCATAAAGACGGAGAAGAGCGAGGCCCGTTGTCAGAGTGCTCGGCGTCACAAAGGAGGTTTGAACCTGCGGGCTGTTGAAGGACACGGTTTTGCTTTCCAAAGGAACGAGCGCGCTGTCGACCATCTGCCAGTAGCATTGACCGTGGGAAAAGGGCAAGCGGCAGGAGACCGCCAGAGTGTCCCCTTTTTCTACCAGGTTATTTTCCAGCGTCAAAGCGACATTCTGCTGCGGCGCCATCAACCGGCCTGCCGGATCGCCGAGCAGATTGTACTGGTTGATTTCAGAAAGAGCGACGTCGCTGTAAAAGCGGGCTAGATACCGGATCTTGCCGGCCTGGATGATTTCGCCGATGGTCTGCTGTGGATGCTCATAGAGATAGTTCATGATTTCGTTCTGCAGCAGATCATCGTTGGTCACCCAGCCCAGGCCTGAAGCGCCGAGAAAAGCGCAGACGCCCACCTCCGGCGTCATCAGCAGCACATCGGCCAAACTCTGATTGGTCAGCGCGTCAAAGGCGCCGGTATAACAGGTCATGCTGAGGATGAGCGGATACCGCGGATGATTGCGCAGTCGCGCCACATCCTCCAATCGCAGCAAGCCGTTATCAGACCAGATGGCCCCGCCGCCGTGGCCGTGAAAATTCACCACCAAGCATCCTTGATCGAGATGATCGAGCAGGTCGGCGGTGCTGCCGTAAAACGGATCATAGCCGGAGGGAATGCGGGTTGTGAACAGCATGCGGCTGTCCCACGCGTCCGGCGCTTTATGGGCGAGTTCCGTCGCCTTTTCGCGAAAGATCATGCCGTTGCCGCCGATGAACAACAGACGATGGCGCCAATCTCCTTTGGCCGGTGCGGACTCCAGCGCGATGGTTTTGTCCACCACGATCTGCAGTTCATTCTCAGTGCGGACCGGCAGGCGACCGATGTGCACGTCCGCGATATCGTCGGCGCCGGACAAAAGCGCGTACCAATGGTCGCCGGCGGTTGCGCCATAGCGCAGGGTGCGCCGGTAATGGACCGGGATCAGATCCAGGGAGTCTGCGCCGGCCTGGTTGCGCTGGTAACAGCCGTCGCCCACCAGCAGCACATATTTCAATCCCGGCGGCTGTGCGTGTTGATAATACCAGGACAATCCCTTTTTCACCGCAAGGCTGCCATAGCGGCCTTCATCGAATGCATCATACAGATCCTCCACCGCCACAGCCAGGACATGATATCCCTGCGACTGACGATGATCGAGCAGCTTTTTCAGAGCAGCAGAGGAGATAAATCGCCGGCTGCTGACCACGAGATAGTCCACCGTCGGCGCTTCTGCGGGCCGCCAGGGCGCGGGCTGCCATTCCATGCGCAGCGGACTCTTTTTCGCGCTCTGCTCCACCGCCACATAGCGGATCTCCCGGCCAAGAACCTGATCCTCAAAGGTGCAGACAAACGAGGAAAAACCGTCGGAGCTGACCTTGTACTCTGTGCGGCAGCCGACCATTCTGCTGATGCCCAGTTTATAGACATCCACTGCTTCTGTACGAAAGCCATCCACTTGAAACTCGAACAGTCCGGGATCATAATCCGGTGGAATGGTAAAGTTGATGACGCCGTTAAAAGCCCGGTACATGCGCGGATAGGTCACTTCAAACCAATTCAGCATGATGAAATCGATGGCGCCGTCCTCCACCTGGTTGATGACGGTCAGGTGGTTCTGTTCTGCGGATAGCGCGGTCACGGACAATAGCTGGTTCGGGCGGGTCTGCAGATGGATCAGCGACTGGCGATAACCGCTGCCGCTCAGCGCATGCTGATCGTTGAGAAAAAGCGAGACGCGATGTTCTGTGCTGAGTGTGGATCGGCCGGACAACCAGGCGGTGAGTTGAAGGCCCAGGGGCGACTTGAAATCCGGCCAGGGCGCGGTGAACGGATAATTTTTCTTGCTGCCGGCGCCGACGCCGGAGTCGAAAT
>JAKJDB010000216.1 GCA_022706175.1 Candidatus Zhuqueibacterota bacterium
GACGGTGCCGCCGATGGCATTGGCGTCCAGGTCCGGCGTCAAAGCTTTGTACACTGAAATCGATTTGATCATGTAGGGCGAGACCATGGAGAGATCCACGCTGCGATCGTTGGAGATGCCGCCGGAGGTGAGATTCGGCAGAGCGGTCACGCCGATCTGGCTGCTGCCGGTGGAGGCCAACTTGACGCCTTCTACGGTGACAGCGTTGAATTGAGGCGCCAACCCGCGGATGACGATTTTATTCGCTTCGCCAGAGCTCTCCAGCGTTGATACGCCCGGCAGCCGGCTGATGGCCTGAGCCGCGTTGAAATCCGGCAGTTCCTGAATCCTCGCTTCGGAAACAACGTTGGAAATTCTCGTCTCCGCCAGCTGCTGGTTGATCGCCTGTATCTGCCCCTGCGCCTGCGCCGTAATGATGACATCCTTGCCTTTGATGGCAGCAGGCTGCAGCGAGAAATTTTTCTGCACCGTTCCACCCTCAGTCACCATCACAGTCACCTGCATGGTCGTATAACCGATATACGAGACCACCACAGTCTGTTCGCCGGCGGGAACGTTGCTGATGCTGTAAACGCCGTTGAGGTCGGCCACCGTTCCCATGGTGGTTCCCTTTACCAGTATGTTGGCAGCCGGCAGCCCGTCTTTGGTCTCTTTATCCGTTACTTTTCCCTTGATCGAACCGGTGGCCGAAACCAGGTTCGGCGCCATCAGAAAGAGGATGGTTCCGAGCAGTAGGGCGCGGACGGCAAAACGACTTGAAATGCTGAGGGCACTGAGTCGTTTCACACGGCTGACCGCATCGAAAATAATTCTCATAAATGGACTTTCCTCAGTTAATACGTGGGGCGCCTTGGTTAGAAAAAATTATAAGAACAAAAATCCCAAAAAAAAGCGTATCTCTCGGTCAGGGTTGCACTCGACCTAACCTGGAGATACGCTCATGTTTCAACCAGAGGATCATTCGTTTCATTACCATTGAAAAGTTGAATGATTCTGCAAATTGTGATATATATTAACGATTCAAAATAATTTGAAACAATTCAATAATACAAAAAAACAAATAAAATGTCAAGAAAAAAGCAAGTTTTATTCTTTCTTATCTCAAAAAGGGTGAAAAAAAATGGCTTTCGATCACTCTAAAGCATAAAAAATGCAAAAATCAGAAATATTTTATTTATTTTCAATAATATTAATATGTTATTCAAATGCCTTGCAGCTGGGCAGCGAGTTGTTTGCTGCAAATACCTTTTTAACATGCTGAAAAACAGACATCTTTCATGGCTGCGCTGTGTCGCAGTTTAAACGGCTGCCATGCCCTAGTCGTTTAGCCCAGAAGCTCTGCATGAAGGTATTCTTTGATTCTCACTTGTTTAGACGTCAAGACAAGTGCAACGGTCGGCGGTACAGAGAAAAACGCCATGACGGCAAAGAACTATTTGACAAAAGTAAGAAAATAACGTAACATGTAGCCGAGTTCCATAAACTGATAAAGCCGCAAAATAGGCGCATAGGCACCGACCACTCGTGTGTAGACTCGTTACTTCGTCGCAGTGGGCGGCGCGATCAAGACTAAATCGATGCCCACTCATAAGCCAAATTGTTTCTAATGAAAGCAGCAACGAGGCCATGATGAAATCAAAAAATAGAGTAACCCGGCGATCGATACTTAAAGGCGCCGGCCTGGTCACCGCCATGCCGCTGCTGAAAGCAGCTCCCGCCCTTCCGGCAAGCCACAACCGAAAAATCAGCGAGGCATTCAAGGAGATCAGCGAGAAAGTGTGGAGCACGCCGTTCATCGACACCCACGAACATCTGATCGAGGAACATCAACGATTAGCGGTACCCACCACTCATCTTCGCTGCGATGACTGGTCCATGCTGATGAGCCACTATATGGATTCAGACTTTTTGACCGCCGGCATGAGCCCGCAGGATTGCCGATCCTTTTATGCTTCGAAAATGGATCCCAAAGATAAATGGGCGTTGATCGCCCCCTGGTGGCCGCATGTGCGCAATACAGGCTATGGCCAGGCCGCGCAAATCACCATGCGGGATCTGTACCAGATAGAAGAGCTGTCAGCCGCTACGGTTCATCATCTGCAGGAGCGCTACGAATCGGTCCGGCGGCCCGGATTTTACCGGACGATCCTGAAGGATTTCTGCCGCATCGAATCCTGCCAGGTCAATTATATCGGCAGGCCGTTCTGCGAATCAGCCATGCCGTTGCTGCTCATGCAGGACATCTCTATTCGCGGCATGTACGCCATTCGCGGCACTCCCGCGGGTGTGGCCCTGCAGGAGTACAGCGAACCGGCAGGCATGGAGGTCAGGTGTCTTGAAGATTGGCATCGGGTTATCGATTGGTGGTTTGACAAATATGGAAGATATGCGGTGGCGGTCAAATCGCAGAACGCCTATTCTCGCGACATCGATCATGAACGCATTTCGACGGAAATCGCGAATCCGATTTTTAAAGAGCATTTAAACGGGGAACGGTTGGACGATGCCAAAAAGAAGGCGTTGGAGGATCACCTGTTCTGGTACGCGGTTTCCAAATCAACCGAACACGGTCTGCCGGTAAAATTGCATACCGGTTATTATGCCGGTCAGAACATCAACCTGCCCTTATGGCGCATACGAAATAATCCGGCTTCAGCCTCAGATCTCTGCCGCCGGTCGCCCGAAACCTGCTTTGTATTCATGCATATCAGCTATCCCTATTACGAGGAAATGATCGCCGTGGCCAAGCATTACACCAACGCCCATATCGACATGTGCTGGTCCTGGTTGATCAACCCGCTGGCGGCCAAAGATTTTCTGAAAAAATACCTTGTGTCTGCGCCGGCGAACAAATTGCTCTCCTTTGGCGGCGATTATTTTCACGTCGAGCCCATCGTGGGGCACGCTGCGCTGGCGCGGCACGGCATCACTCAGGCCCTGACCGAGCTGGTGGAAGAGGGATGGATCAAAATCGATGCTGCCCTCGATCTGGCGGATGCGATTATGCATCAAAATGCCAGACGGATTTTCAGTCTGAACGAGAAAAGCGAAGCGTTGAAGCAGGCTGAGTGGCTGAAATAGAACTCTGGCTGCACCACAGAAGGCGCCTCTCCTTCTGTTTCAGCCTAAACCCACTGCCGGCAAAAACAGGAGCCGGACCTAAAGAGAGAAAAGGATCCGGCTGTTTACCTCCGGCGCATTCAATCAGGCCGGCTCATTTACAGCGGACAATCGATTTTTTTATAAACCACCAGTCTTACCGGTCCCAGCAATCCTGAAGCAGGCAGCGCGGTAAAGGACATGGGAGAACGCGGCCCGGCCGACGCTTGGACCAGGCTGCGGCCGTACTGTTCCACCAGCTCCTCAGGCACCGGCGGCGCCTCCTTCATGCCGGAAACCCGGTTGATCAGCGTGTTGGTCACTTTGACCGACAAGCGATTCGTTCCCGCCCGAATCAAACCGGTCACTTCCAGCATCTGCCCGCGCATCCAGATCACCCCCACCTTTTGCCCATTCACCATCACTTCGGCGATGTCCCCCACTCTTCCCAGATCCAGGAACAGCTGCAAATCCTCTTTAACATAGACGGACGGCGCGGTGAAGCTGAGTTCATACAGCCCGCTGCCGCTGAAAGGACGGGTCCGGCTCACCCTGGTCCAGGAAAACAGCCGGGTAAACGTGGTGTCCAAATCTATCGAACCGGACGGCGGAAACACCAGGCGCCATTCTCCGCTGATCAACAATGGCGCGGGAAGTCCGGTGACGTTTCCCTGCACGGTCTTACTCACGACGCCATCTGTGAGAGTGACTGCAAACGGACCGTTCGAGTGGGCCGATCCGATCATGCGACGGGGCTCCAAAGCCAGGATCTCATGCAGAGAACTTTGTGAAGCATGCAGTTGCCGGCCCGGGGTGAAAACGATGAATAAAGATTCATAAGGCTGCAGAAGCAACGGGATCTCTATCCCCCCCTGCTTGACTGTGTAGGTAAGCAGAGGTGTGACCTCGCCGGTGTAGGGGTTCCACTTCCAGGGAACCCGGTCGGTTACCCGGAAGGTAACCGGGATGGTGCTCACCTGATCCTGGATGTTGCTGACAAAATAAAGATCATCCTGATTCATCTTGCGATGTAAAAAGGTCAATCCCCGGTTCTCGCGTAACCCCTGCAGAGCGAAATCGATGCCGAAATCCGGCGGTACATGGTCGCGCAGAGCGTTGACAAAGGGATCCAGGCTGCTGCTGCGGCGATCGAGAATGTCCTGCCGGTCGATCACCCGTTTGATGTGATAGGTACGGCCTTGGCCGTATGGTTTCGGAGCCGTGCCGTCATCTCCCACCGGCTCATCGAACATCTCCCGGACCAGTGCCTGCACCTGTCGATCCTTTTGGGCATAATCAGCCAGCCCGGTGGAGCTGTCCGGCACCCGCTCTAAAGCGATGACAACGCCACCCTGCTGAACATACTGTTGGACAAAGCGCAGGGTCTCAAGCGGCATGGCCTTAATGTTGGGCAGGATCAGTATTTTATAGTTCAGCGGGCCCACATGAATCTGTCCGTCGACTATTTTTGCACGATGCTGCAGCACGTCATCGTTGATAAGATCGAAATCATAACCATTCGCGATCAGCAACTGGCCCAGTTCCCCCCAGTCGAATTCGCGCGTCCACTTGCGCGCATTGAGCACATTCAACGTCCATTGATTGGCCAATGGAGAGTACAACGCCACATCCGGAGCAAAATCCCCCTGGCGCAACAGATAACAGCAGCGCGCCAGATAACTCGAAAGCATGGGATAGTACGGCCACCAGGTGTTGATATGGCTGATGTTGGCATCCGGGGACATGCAGCGGCCAGGGGCCGGGCCCCGTTCCGGAGAATAGCTGTAGCCGTGATTGTAAAACTTGTTGGCTCCGTGACGCAGGTGACCGTCACTGGCGATTTTGAGCTCCTCCAGAGTGGCGCGAAAAGGCTCCCAGTGAATAAAGGTGTAGGCCTCCACAGTGACCAGATTCCTGCCGTACAGATGCGCCCCGGAGGAGGTGTATTTAGCCGGACCGATGCGGGTGTCGAACCAGGGCACAGCGTCCTTTTCGCCCGGGCAGATCTCGGTCTCTGGAATATGGGTCACGCCGGCGGATTCAAGGACATCGGTGGTAAAGCCGTAGGGTTGGATGCGTCCTTGAACGTGATGCGCCTGGCACCATGCGAGAAAAGTGTGAAAAAACGCCTTCATACCGACCTGATGGAGAAACTCGTTGACATCATAGCGTATTTTCGCTGAAAGCTCGCCGACCGGCCACCACAGAGCGGGTAGATGCGGCGTCAGGTCATAGCCTTTGATCTGTCGAAAAGAATCTAAAAGTCCTTCGCTCCAGTAAAAGCCGCTGGGCAGATCCGGCACTTCAAAACTGTCGCAAAAGAAAGAGTCCACGGTCTTGCCGAACTCTTCGCCGAAAGCCTGATAGAATTTACCGCCGAGGTAATCGCAGTAGCGCTGCATGG
>JAKJDB010000217.1 GCA_022706175.1 Candidatus Zhuqueibacterota bacterium
TCACGAAAATCGGGCATGCGCAGCTCTTTGAGCAGGATGCCGCCGTTGGCGTGCGGATTGTCGCCCATGCGGTGCGTCCCTTTCGGCGCCAGTTCAGCCAGTTCCGCTTTGAAGCGTCCCTCCTGGTCGAACAGCTGATCCGGCTGATAGCTCATCAGCCAGGCCTGCAACGCCTGCAGCTGGTCCGGTTTGTTTTTAGGATCGGTCAACGGCACCTGGTGGGAACGCCAGGAATCCTCGACCTGTTTTCCGTTCACCTCCTTGGGGCCGGTCCAGCCTTTGGGGGTGCGCATCACGATCATGGGCCAGGCCGGCCGCTGCGGAAACTCGAGGTTCTGTTGCGCTTTTCTTTTTATCTCGCGGATCTCATCGAACACCTTGTCCAGCAGGCCGGCCATTTTCTGGTGCATCGATTCCGGGTCCGAACCGGAGATGAAATGGGGTTTGTACCCATAGCCGCTGAACAACTGATTCAGCTCCCTATCGCTCAGACGGGCCAACACCGTGGGATTGGCGATTTTATAGCCGTTGAGGTGAAGGATGGGCAGCACCACGCCATCGGTGACCGGGTTGAGAAATTTATTCGAATGCCAGCTGGTGGCCAGGGGTCCCGTCTCCGCCTCGCCGTCGCCCACCACACAGCAGGCGATCAGATCCGGATTGTCGAACACCGCGCCAAAGGCATGGGCCAGGGCGTAGCCCAGCTCTCCGCCCTCGTGAATAGAGCCGGGTGTTTCCGGCGCCACATGGCTGGGGATGCCTCCGGGAAAGGAGAACTGTTTGAACAGTTTTTTGAGCCCTTCGCTGTCGTTGGAAATGTCGGGATAATATTCGCTGTAGGTGCCTTCGAGAAAAACGTTGGCCACCAGCGCCGGACCGCCGTGCCCCGGACCGGCGATGTAGATCATGCTCAGGTTGCGTTTTTTGATAATGCGGTTCAGGTGCACATAGATGAAATTGAGACCCGGCGTGGTACCCCAATGGCCGAGAAGCCTCGGTTTAATGTGTTCCGGTTGCAGCGGTTCGCGCAACAGCGGATTGTCGTACAGGTAAATCTGGCCGACGGAAAGATAATTGGCCGCCCGCCAGTAGGCGTCGATTTTTTTCAGCTCGGGTTCGGACAATGGTGCTTTTTTCTCTCTCATGGCGCACTCCTTTATTTGATGGATAAATGTAGAAAAAATTTTGTATATTTAAAATACTAATCATGCTCCTCAGTCGAGAGAAGGAGGCGAGATGCCGCACTCGTTTCAGGCTGCGAAGGAACCGTCCCGGACTTTTTCCTTTCTGGCCACGCTTCTACGCATGGCGATCGGATGGCAGTTCCTTTATGAAGGTTTGATCAAGGCGCTGTCGACCGATTGGTCGTCCGCTGCCTTTCTTTCTGAATCCAAATGGCTGCTGTCCGGCTTGTTTCACTGGATCGTCGCGCACCCGCCTTTTCTCCAGGCAGTGGATTTCCTCAACATTCTCGGCTTGATTGCAGTGGGCCTGTGTTTACTGCTGGGCGTTTTCATCCGCATCGGCTGCTTTATCGGCATCCTGCTGCTGACGCTCTATTACATCGCCAATCCGGCGCTCATCGGCTATTTCTCCGGCCTGTACAGCGAGGGCAGTTATCTGCTGATCGACAAAAATCTGATCGAGCTGCTGGCGTTGGTGTTTCTGCTGTTCTATCCCACCTGGGGTCTGGGCCCGATGATCTCCGGTTTTCGTAGCCGGGCCAAACATAACCGGCAGCGCAGTGAGGCGAGAGAGGCATCTGACGGCTCTGTGGACGTGCAGCGGCGCTATGTGCTGCGGAATTTGATCGTGTTGCCGGTCGGCGCCGCTTTTGCTTATGCCTTTAAGCGAAAGCGTCAATGGGAATCCTGGGAGGAACAGCATCTGCTGGCCGCCAAGCTGAGGCCTGAGGATATGGCGACTTCCGCCACTCTGAAGACCTTTCGCTTCGCCGCCGTCAAAGAACTCAAGGGCACGCTGTCCAAGGGGCAGATCGGATCGTTGAAGATCAGCCGCCTGATTCTGGGCGGCAATCTGATCGGTGGATGGGCGCACAGCCGTGATTTGCTGTACGTGTCCAAATTAGTCAAGGCCTATCATACGGACCAGAAGGTGTTCGACACGCTGCAGCTGGCTGAAACATGCGGCATCGATTCGCTGTTGTGCAATCCGCAGCTGACGCGTCTGATCACCGCCTATTGGCGCAAAGTGGGCGGGCGAATCCAGTTCATCTCCGACTGCGCTTTTCAGGACGACCTGATCACCGGCATCAAAATGTCCATCGACAGCGGCGCCCATGCCTGCTATATTCAGGGTCGGATCGCAGATCGGCTGGTGCGCGAGGGCCGTTTCGATCTGATCCTTGAAGCTCTGGAGCTCATCCGTCAGAATAAAAGGCCGGCCGGCATCGGCGGCCATTATCTGGCCACCATCCAGGGCTGTGTCGAAAAGGGCATTCAGCCGGACTTTTGGGTCAAGACCCTGCACACCACCGAGTACTGGTCAGCCAAGCCGATGCCGGAGCACGATAACATCTGGTGCCGCGATCCGGAGGAAACCATCGCCCTTATGGCCGGACTTGCGCAACCGTGGATCGCCTTCAAGGTGTTGGCTGCCGGCGCTCTGGAACCGCAAACCGCTTTTTCCCACGCCTTTGAAAACGGCGCTGATTTTATCTGCGTCGGGATGTATGATTTCCAGATCGTGGATGACGTCAATATCGCCTGGGAGGTTTTACGCCGTCCGGTCCAACGCAGCCGGCCATGGCGGGCTTAGCGGCGCCCGGAGCCGCGCGGCTCTCACAATGAAAAAAAGGCTGCATGAATTTTCATTCATGCAGCCTGCAATCCAGTCGGACATCGTTGAACGTCCGACTTTTTTTTATCTGCCTCTATTTGGTGCGCACGAAGGTGATGCGCCGGTTTTGTTGACGGCCTTCGGCGGTGTCGTTGGAGGCCACGGGCTGATCCGGACCAAAGCCCTTGGTGGTGATGCGCTCAACGGCCACGCCCTTGGCGATCAGATACTTGGCCACGGATTCGGCGCGCGCCTGGGACAGTTTAAGATTGGAGACGCGGGAGCCGACGCTGTCGGTGTGACCCTGGATTTCGACCACGATTTCAGGATTGTCGACCATGGTTTTGGCGACCTTGTTGAGAACGATCTCGGAGGATTTTTTGATCCGGCTGCTGCCGGTGTCAAAGAGGATGCCCTCCATGACGATCTCGGCGCCCACCGGACCTTTGATCTGTTCTTCTCTGGGCAGATCGTCTCGCCACTCCAGCGGATTGGTGCCGCGGCCGATTTCAACGCCGTCGGTGATGGTGCCGCCGTCCGTGTCAGCCTTGCCGGGATTGGTTTTGTGGGTGACGACTTCGGCATAGTCGTTGAGGCCGTCGCCGTCCGTGTCGGCTTTGGCCGGATCACAGGCGTGCTTGTTGACCTCATCACCGTCCTTGAGTCCGTCGCCATCGGTGTCGGCTTTAAGAGGATCGGTTTTGTGTTTGTTGATCTCATCGCCGTCCTTGAGTCCGTCGCCGTCCGTGTCGGCTTTGATGGGATCGGTTTTGTGTTTGTTGATCTCGTCGCCGTCCTTGAGGCCGTCGCCGTCCGAGTCCGCTTTGGCGGGATCGGTTTTATATTTGTTGATCTCGTCGCCGTCCTTGAGGCCGTCGCCGTCCGAGTCCGCCTTGAGGGGATCGGTTTTGTAGGTGTTGACCTCATCGCCGTCCTTGATGCCGTCGCCGTCGGTGTCAGCGACCAGGGGATTGGTTTTGTGTTGATTGTACTCTGCGCCGTCAGACAGGCCGTCGCCGTCCGAGTCCGCTTTTTTGCGGTCCGTGCCGAGTTCTTTTTCCAGTTTATCGGGCAGGCCGTCTCCGTCGCTGTCCTTGTCCTCGCCCGTCAGGCGATAAGCAAAGCCGGCGAGCAGGTTGAAAAATCTATCATCGCCACCCTCTTCCAGCGTCTCCAGCTTGTCGGTCAGGGCGAAATTGCAGCCGCCGCTGATCTCGAAAGCCGTTTGCTCGGTAATGCGGAATTGCAGTCCTAGACCCACCGGGATAACGCTACTGAACTTGTCCTTGTCGTTGGTTGGCGAATAATAGGGTTTCACGTTTTCATAAGAAAGGGCTCCGGCGCCGCCGTACAGGTAGGCATTCCAGCTCTCAGCCCGCAGCGGACTGACTAGCAGGCGCAGATCGATGGGCCCCACGTTGCTGCGATAATTGTCTCCGCGCAGGTTGGCGAAGGTCAAGCCGAATTCGACTTGCAGCAGGCCGTTGCCGGCCAGAGGATTGCGAAGATAAAACCGCCCTGCCGGGCCGACCTGCGCGTCTGATAAACTGCTCTCCATATCCGTATTTCCGGCAGCCATGCCGATCCCAACACCGCCTTTGAGTCCTTGAGCGTGGTACTGCGCCTGGGCCGATGAGAGGCCCAGAAAACAAATCATAGCTGTTAGAGCAATTAGCCCTGTGATTCTTTTCATTTCAGCCCTCCTTTGTATAAATGAATGGTATAAAGTAATTAATACAAATCTCTAAAAAAATCCAACAAAATTTTACGATCTACTAAATAATTACCATTTGCCTTGCTTGACATTAGCAGGTTTATCGTATTAATTTAATTATAATTATAAAAATCGGTCACTGTTTAGATGTCATTTAGGCAAACAAAAATCCGGCGAATGAGAACGCGGAGCCGCTTTCGCTCAGAGTTTTTTCCTGTCAGCCGCTTGGAAGGAACAACGGCTGCCGACGGATTCGATTTGCAGGGTTACATGGCAAATGGCATGGCGCGCCGGCTCCTCTTTGATCTGCGCCTGAGATGTCTTGAACCCGCCCAGGCGCTTCCGAATGGGTTTCGTAGTCATTCAGCCGTTGGCCATGGATAGGGTGGAGGTCGACAACCCGCGGCAGAGTGGTCAGACTTCGCACCCCTTCGCACGTCGATGCCCTTGGGCGAGGCCATCTTGCTCAGCTCCGAGGGTTCCGCGATGATGCTCCAATTCCGTATAAAAAGATGGATCGCTATCACGACCAACCGCCTTTTGCTGCGCAGGTCATAAACGTGTTCCATGGGCATGTTTTTCTTTATAACACCAGCCGAGCGCGTATTATTCATACTCGGTTAACCTTCGCAACGTCCCCACCTTGCGAAGGTTGGCTTTTTTTACCTTTCAATTGGGTGGATGTTTTTGTATATTTTACAAAGTTTCGCAGCAACAGCTCGGAAGGCCCGCCGAGGATCGGCGGCCGTATGGAGTGGGTGGTGTGGGACGGTTATGGCCCTGCCGGTAAACAGAGCGAGCGTTTTGCCGATGTCTGGTTTATTCAGAAATACTTTTTTTGTCACCCTTTCTCAGCTCTGGCAGATGATCATGGCGCTGACCATGATGCCGTTTGCTTCACGCTATCTGGGCGTCGAAGGATTCGGCAAATATAACACCGCCACG
>JAKJDB010000218.1 GCA_022706175.1 Candidatus Zhuqueibacterota bacterium
CGCAAGCGCCGGTCTTCTGGTTGCGCGATTCGGTCAGAACCACCTCCGCAAACGTTCTGCCTGCGGGCACGTTGTATGTGGATCAGACCAGCCGCTATCCTCTCAATGATCTGCCGCTGAACCTGTTTTATCCGGCGCGGGCTTTATCTCAGCCGGCTTGGCGATTACGGCCGCCGGCCATCGGTTTGTTCGCCGTTCAGGCTGAAGCCGATGAAGGATGGATCCGTTTTGTTCTGGAAGAGTATGGATTTGATTACACCCGCCTTTCCATGGAAGGGATTTGCGATCCAGAGCTGGTGGAAAAATATAACGTCATCGTGTTTCCGGATCAATCCCCGCAACGTTTGCGCGAGCTGTTTCTCACTCCCGCCGCAACGAACGGAGAGCGAAACGCGCTGGATCGGCTGCAGGCGTTTGTCCAGGCAGGCGGCAGCCTGGTGATGATCAACCGCTCCAGCAATCTGCTGGTGGAGCGGTGGGCGCTCGCGGTAAAAAATGTGGTTCAGGATCTCAAGGCAGAGGAATATTTTGTCCCCGGTTCGCTGTTGCGAATGAATGTGGCTGTGGACCATCCAGGGGGATACGGTTTACCGGACAGGCTCGCGGGTTTTGTCTATCGCAGTCCGGTCTTCCAACCGCTGGCGCCGTGGGTCGAGACCGTGGCGACCTATCCGGACAGCCATATTGTGGCCGGCGGTTTTCTCCGCGGTGAGAGACGCATGACTTCAGGATGCGCGGCCGTCCTTGTGACCGTGGGCAGGGGAAGGGTGTGGCTCCTGGGCCTTTTACCCCAGTTCCGGGCGCAGAGTCACGCCACCTATAAATTGTTGTTCAACGCCCTTTTTCTTTCCAACGCAGAATCAGTCGAAAAACCAGAGTGAGGGAGCGATGGCGAAAAAGAACGCCTATCTTTCCGTGAACCGCAAATGGATGATCCGGCATATCATCAGCAACTATATGCGGGCGAAAAACATGTTCAGCAACATGTCGCGGGATTTTCAGGCCGGCCGGCCCATCCTGTTCGAGAACCTCAAAAAGCTTTCCGACCTGCTGTTCGAGATCAAGGGAAACCTGTATCTGATCTTCAAGCGGCCGGTGGATCCCAAGACCATGAAGTTCGACGACGGCGACAAGATCACGCCCAGCCGCAGGGAGATCGACCTGATGAACAATGTGGGGCTGTTGTTTCACAAAACCCTGGTGGCTCGCGAGTTGAAATACGTCATGGACCACTATACCATCGATTCCACTGATTATGTGAACTCGAACATCTCCCTGGGCTCTTATTTTGAAAAAATTCAGGCGTTCTTCGGCGCCGGCGCCGCTTTGATTCGCGAGCTATTCAAGGATTATTCCGATAATGAGGCGTTGTTGCACTATGTGTTGGAAAATGAGCGGTATGTGCAGGATTTTCTCAATGAATCGGTGACGGATCTGTTCAAGTCGGTGTTCGGCGAAACGTTCATGGCCCAACCCTACCGGGCGGTCGGCCGCTATTGCCTGGAGAGCGGTTGGAACGATCGGGCGAAACGGTTTCTGACCGAAGCGCAGCGCCTGGACCCCACGGACCAAAATACCCGCAGCCTGCTGACCCAGGTCAAGACCGGGCTGAGCGGCGGGAAAATCGCCTGAATGGAAAATAGTTGCGTCTTTAGACAAAAACACGTATCTTTATTTAATATCGATCAACCCCCTATTAACCGCTGGAGGCACATATGGCTTTGAAAGAAAACATGACCGGCGACGTGGCCGTCATCGAGTTGAAAGGCAAACTCATGGGCGGAGCAGAAACTCTGGAAATCCACGACAAAATCAAGGAACTGATCGCCAGAGGCAGCAACAAGGTCGTGGCGGACATGGAAAAAGTCAGTTGGATGAACAGCACCGGCCTGGGCGCGTTGATGGGCGCCATGACCTCACTGCGCAATGCCAAGGGCGATCTCAAACTGTCGAAAATTCCCGATAATGTCGAAAACTTGTTCGCGATCACAAAATTAATCACCATTTTTGATACCTTTGAAACCGTCGAGGAGGCGGTGGCAGCGTTCAAATAGCCGGCTCACCGGACCTTTCGTCGACGCCGGCGCCATACGCATCCCGTGGGGGGATCTGCTTTTGAAGACGCTCGCAAGAGCTCTTGCAATCGACAAGTGTCCGGAAAGCGATTTGAATGGTTGTTGAAGCATAAATCCTAGTCCGTGATGTCTCACCTTCATCCGCTGATGAAACGTGACTGTTACGGACTTTCTTTTTTCCACATCAGCTGTACAGGTGAACCATGATGGCAATGCGAGTGTGCAAAATCGGTCTGGCGGCGCTGCTGCTGTACGCTCTGCCGGGATGGGCCCAATTTGAGGGACGGTTGGATGCGGTGATCATCAAGGGGGACAAGCTGTCCGCCTATGGCGGCCAGGAATTAAAGTACATCAAGGTTTTCAGGTATGACGCGAAGCAGCATGCCTGGAGAATCATCCCCTCGCAGATCGACGATTGCGACGAACGCTATTATTATCCCTCCCATGAGGTAACGCCGAAAAATCTGACCGCACGGGATGAGTTGCTGTTCATGGCCCGCGATGCCGGTGATTTCGCCTCGGTGAACGAATGGATCCCCTATCCCGGTTCACACGACCTGCCGCGCTATCAAATCGAACTCACGGATTCCATCGGTCAACGGCGATACCTCTATGCCTATTTCGTGCCGGATGAAGGAGTGCAGGAGGATCCCACCGATTACATGCGCTACCGGCCGGTGGTGGGCTCAGCGCCGGACAGCGTGATCTCCAAGTACTATATCCTCAGCTATAATCCTGAGGGGCTGTGGTATTCCATCAGCATTCCGGTCGCGGAGAACGGCAATGACCAGAATTTTTTCGACCGCCTCAAGATCAGGATGCAGGCGGATGTCAGCACGCCGATGGGCACCTTTAATGACAATTTGCTGACCGAAGACAGCTTTAAAAAAAATGGTGAATCGCGATATATCGATGGTAAGATCAGGCTGATTAAAACCTGGGAGTTAAAAATTAATGTTAAGATAAAGCTTCCTTTTGGAGGATCCGCGACCATCGAACAGTCGATCAGCCCCCTGGCATTGAAATACTATCCCTATTACAATGAGTTCTCCTTTCCTGTTCCAACCTCCTTTTCCGGCGATCAGATAAAAGTCAAGCAGGTCGATATGCTGCGTGTGTCTACGGATCTGCAGCCCAAGACCGCTGTTATGCGCATGTACGCCAACAATGATCTCTGGCAGCACCCTGACGGCGTGGCGGTGGATCGGGTCAACGATGCGGTGAGTACTAATCTGAACATGGCGGCATGGAACTGGTGGCTGCAGGCCGGCAACGGCGGCTCGCTGCTCAGCGTGAGCTATCTGCAGCCCATCCTCGGCGTGACGCCGAGCCTTTATTACTGGGACAATCCGACCGGCACCAATGACACGGGCGGCACCAAACTAGACACAGGGGATATGACCTCCTGGGGCGATACCGGCATCAAGTATGGCGCCATGACGCCGCAGGACGGCGGCGGCAATATCAACATGGCTTTTCGCTTCTATTTTCTCGGCAGGAACATCTCACCGGACAGCGCCTATGCACTCAAGAGCCAGACCGCGTATCCCTTGAACGTGGTGGTTCGTGAGCAGGGCACCGTTGTGCCGGTGGAGCTGACCGCCCTGAGCGCCTTTACGAAACAAAACACGATCCATTTGGCCTGGGCCACCGCTTCGGAGACCAATAACCTCGGCTTTGAGGTGGAGCGCAAGGATGCAACAGCCACCGACTGGCAGACCATTGCGTTCGTCAAAGGCAACGGCACCGTGGTCTCACGGCGCGATTACGTTTATGAGGACGCTGATCTCTCTCTGGGTTCGTATCACTACCGGCTCAAACAAATCGACACGGACGGCGCCTTCACCTACTCGACCGTTCTGGAGGCTGAGGTGGCAGCGCCAAAGGAGATGTCCCTGGCGCAGAACTATCCCAATCCGTTCAATCCAACCACCACCATAGACTATCGCATCGCGCAGAACAGCGGTGAAACCGTCACCCTATCCATTTTTGACATGCTGGGACGAACCGTGCGGACGCTGGTGAACGAGCCCGCGCAGCCGGGCTATTATCGCATCCTTTGGGACGGCCGTGACGACAGCGGCCGCATGACCGGTTCCGGCGTGTACTTTTATCTGCTCAGCGACGGCCGCAGCCGGATTCTGCACAAGATGATCAAAGTGCAATAGGCCGTGCGCCTTGAATAGACTGGATTTTTAAGCCTGTCTTTAAAAGGAACATACGCCTGTGAGGCGTTGTTCACCAAGCCATCTAAAAAAAGGCTGTCATTGCCCGCAACGCCTTATCCCGACGCGCGCTTTGAGTCGGCGCAGGGCGAGGAATCTACCGTCGCACTAAGCTTCACCCTTTCGCTTCTTGCATGCGTCGCTGGATCCTTCAGCATTTAACTGATTCCGCAACCAGGCTAGCCATTCAAGCTGGAGAATCGAAGGTTAGCGGACTAAATGACGATTCCACTGATAAATAGCTATGCCGCCCCGCTGGAGTACGAATATTCCTCTTTTCCCCCTGCCTGCCGCGGCGGAATTGTCTCTTGATTTTTTACCGCATTTCCCCTATATTGCTTGACGTTATGGCAACGCAAGGCCGCAAAATACCCGCCTGGCCTGCGGACCAGCGGCCGCGTGAGCGGTTGTTGCAGCAGGGAGCAGAAGCTCTCTCCGAGGCGGAATTGCTGGCCATCCTGCTGCGCACCGGCAACGTTCAGGACACGGCACTGGATTTAGCGCGCAAGCTGCTCCGCGATTACGGAAGCCTCCGCGGCATCGACCGGCAGACTGCCGACACCTTGAAAGACACTAAAGGCATCGGCCCGGCCAAGGCTTGCCAGATCAAGGCGGCGCTGGAATTGAGCAAGCGCCTGGTGCAGGAGAAATGGAAAAAGACGGAGCGGATTCAATGTTCCGACGATGCTTTTCATTACCTGCGGCTGCGCATGCGCGATTTGTCCCGCGAAGTGTTCCGTGTGCTGTTCCTGACCACTCGGCACGACATTATCGATGATCAGGAATTGTATAAAGGCAGTTTGTCTGAGAGCGTAGTCTCCAGCCGCGAGATCATTCTGCACGCCGTGCGCTGCGGCGCGGCGACCATCATTCTGGTGCACAATCATCCCAGCGGAGAACCGACGCCGTCGCCCGAGGACAAGCAGATCACGCACAAAATCATCGAGGCTTGCCGCTACGTGGATATCCAGGTTCTGGATCATCTCATCATCGGTCATGACACCTATTTCAGCTTTGCCGATGAGGGAATGCTGAATTGAACCTGCTCTGCAGGTAATCTCGTGATCCAAATGGACCATCGACAAATTCCGCACCCGCTGTTTGTACGGATTCCTGGGCAGGCGGACAAGGAGGTTTTTGTGGAACTGGGCAAAGT
>JAKJDB010000219.1 GCA_022706175.1 Candidatus Zhuqueibacterota bacterium
AAAGGTGCAGAGCTGTTTGTCCAGGCCGCTGCACTGGCTTTACCTGAAGTGCTGTTTTTGTTCGTCGGCGATCGAGGGGAGACTGGAACGAAGCAGCGGGATCCGGCCAATCTGTATTGCACGGGCAGAGTGGCGCCCAGCCAGGTGCCGCTCTACCAAGCGGCTGCGGATGTTTTGGTTCTGCCCAATGTGGCGGAAGGCTCCATTCATGCGTACACTTCACCGTTAAAACTTTTTGAATACATGGCGGCCAAACGGCCGATCGTAGCCGGCGAGCTTGCCGTGCTGCGCGAGGTGTTGATGCATGAGGATAATTGCCTGATGGTCCCTGCGGCGAATCCCGCCGCCCTGATCAACGCCGTGGAACGGTTGCTGCAGGATGAGGCGCTGGCGGCCCGCCTCGCAGCTCGGGCCTATGCGCAGGTCCGCCAGTACACCTGGGAAAAGCGGGCGCAGAACATTCTCAACTTTGTGATGGACCAACGATGAAAAAGCCGAACCTGTTACTGATCTCTATCGATAGCCTCCGCGCGGATCACCTTTCCGCCTATGGATATGCCAAAGAGACCACTCCGTACCTGGCCGAGCTGGCTGAAGAAGGGGTGCTGTTTCAGAACGCCTTTTCCGCTTCCAATTGGACCGGCGCTGCTGTGGCTTCTTTGCTCACCGGCCGTTATCCCACCAGCCACGGCTATACCAATCAGCGCTATTATCTGGATGCGGATGTGCCGACCCTGGCTGATCATATGCAGACAGCTGGATATCGCACGGCCTGCTTTTCCAACAACCTCTACATTACGGCCCAGACCGGATTGAACCGGGGGTTTGATGATTTTTATTATCGCGGCCTTGGCGGTGCGCAAACGGCGACAGCGTCTGGAGCTTTGCAACGGACGCCTACGGCGGGATGGAGCCGGTTGAAACAACGCATTCCTTTGGCCGTCAAGACCATGATGCGAGACGCAGCGGATTCACTGAATACGCAGAAAAGCCTCAGCCGCGACGACGGCGCAGCGGCCACGGAGCAGGCGATCTTTCAATGGCTGGCGCAGCAACCGGAGCGGCCGTTCTTCGCCTATGTGCACTATCAGGAGCCCCATTCCCCCTATTTTCCACCCAAACTCTATCGCAAGCGTTTTTTCCCTGAAGGCTGGTCGCGGCAGTGGGATTATCTCCGCTTTGATCCAGCGCTCTATTACGGCGGCAAAAAAGCGTTCACTGCCGGAGAGATGAAGAACCATCAAGCCCTGTACGACGGCGAGA
Source organism: Candidatus Zhuqueibacterota bacterium (assembly GCA_022706175.1). The sequence goes on from JAKJDB010000219.1 coordinate 1,264, forward strand.
TCGCCTATCTGGATTGGCGCCTGGGCCGGCTGTTCGATTTTTTACGGCGGCGAAATCTGATGGACCAGACCATGGTGATCGTGACTGCAGATCACGGCGAGTGCTTTGGCGAGAACGGCTACATCTGGCATGCGTTCAACCTCTACGAAAGCCTGGTCCGCGTTCCCCTCATTGTGCGCTTTGGCGCATGGACCCGCCGCAATGAAACCGATGACCGGCTGGTGCAATCTGTTGATATTCTGCCCTCCTGTCTGCAGGCCATGGGTATTGAGCCTGGACCGAGCGACGGCGTCTCTTTTCTCCATGCCCCGGCACGCGAGGCGGTGTATATCGAAAGCGATTCAGCGACCATGATGGTGCAGCGATGGTTGGCAAAGGGAGCGGGATTGAAGGAGGAAGACTTTAATCAATACCTGCGCGATCTGTACTGCTATCGCACCCGCGAGGCCAAACTGATCTGGACCTCGGATGGACAGCACGAGTTCTATGATCTGCAACAGGATCCGGATGAACAGCATAATCTGTTCGGTCATGATCCGCGAGGCAACGAATTTGTCCGCCAATTACAAAAATGGCGTTCTCGCCTGCAGCCGCATCAGGCCAACGAAGCTCAGCCTGGTTTTGACAAGCAGACCTGGGAAAAATTAAAGGCCCTTGGCTATGCGTGAAGAGGGTGTGGCTGCAAATAAAATCAGGATTTTGTATATTCTCCCTTCACTGGGGATCGGCGGCGCAGAGCGGCAACTCTATTATTTGCTTCGTGATCTGGACCGGACGCGGTTTGAACCAAGCCTGATGGTTTTTTACCACGGCGGCGCCATGCATGCCGAGTTCGCCAGCCTGCCGGATGTACGACTGTTCGAGCTGCATAAAAAGTCAGGCATGGATTTTGCATACTTGTATGCGGCAGCAAGAATTATGCGCTCACATCCTTTCGATGTGATACATGCATGCAACGTTTCAGCCAGATTAGTGGGACTTTTTCTCGCCTGGTGGGGCCGAGTGCCGAGAACCATCATGGCTGAGCGCAACGCCAGCGCGGTCTATTCGTCCTTTGGCAGCCGTTTATACCATTTTCTTGAGCACTATGCGATGCGCCATGCCACAGTGGTGGCAGCCAACAGTGAAGCGGGGCGCAGGTTTTGCCTGAAATACGGGATTCCTGCGAAGCGGATCAGTGTGATCAACAACGGCCTTGATTGGGATCGTCTGCAACCCAAACGGACTCGGGCTGAGCTGAATTGGCCGCCGGACCGACCGGTGGTCGGCATGGTGGCTAGGCTTTTTATCCAAAAAGATCCGATTACATTTTTGCAATCCGCACGCTGGCTGCTGCAAAGAATGCCGGACGTGCAATTTCTGTTACTGGGCGACGGCCCCATGCGGCGTGAGATAGAGGACAAGGTGCAATTATGGAACCTCAGCGACCGGGTTCAGCTTATTGGTGCGGTGAAAGAGGTGGCGGATTATCTGGCCAATATGGATGTGGTGGTCTTGAGCTCCAAACAGAGCGAGGGCTGTGCAAACGCTGTTCTGGAAGCCATGGCGCTGTCCAAGCCGGTGATTGTAACCGATGTGCCCGGCAACAGCGACCTGGTGGAACACGGACGAACCGGCTTGATCGTCAGGCCGGAGGATCCTCAGGCGCTGGGCAAGGCTCTGTTGGACCTTTTAACGCAACCGGACCGTGGCGCGACGCTGGGGCGATGCGGCCATGAGACGGCTAAAAGGAAGTATGACATGAAGGCGATGGTTGCCGCTTACGAGCGCCTTTATCGTGGAGGCCGGGTGGAAAACGCGAATCAATCAGACGGATGTGAGTTATGAATGGACAAACTCTGGTGAAAGAACCCGAGAGGGCAGTGAAGGAAACAAAGCGGCAGTCACGGGTGGTGGCCGGCCATAACGGCCGCGCAAACATACTGGGTTTCATGGTGGATAAAATGACCCTGCAGCAGTGTGTGGAACGCCTGGTCGCCGGCATACCGGAGCGGCGCTGTCAGCACATCGTGCTGGTCAATGCGGCTAAAATCGTACGTGCGCGGGAGGATGCGGAGCTGGCCCAGATCATTCATACCGCGGATCTGGTGGGCGCTGACGGCGTGCCGATCGTCTGGACTTCCCAGGTGCTGGCTCAGCCGCTGCCGGGAAGGGTCAACGGAACCGATCTGATGAATCAGCTTTTTCACGTTGCGGCGGAAAGAGGCTACCGGATTTATCTGCTGGGCTCCACAGCAGAGTTGATAGAACGGGCGGTGGCCAATGTGAAGCAGCGTTATCCAAAACTGCAGATCGCCGGCTATCGCCACGGCTATTTTTCCTCGCTTGAGCAGGAGCGCGAGACGGTGGCTGCCATCGCCGCTTCCCGGGCGGATATCCTGCTGGTGGGGATGAGCACGCCGATGAAGGAAAAATGGGTGCGCAAATATAAAAATGATCTGGCGACGCCGGTGATTCACGGAGTGGGCGGCAGCTTTGACATTCTGGCCGGCTATGTCAAGCGGGCGCCGTTGTGGATGCAGTGCAGCGGATTGGAGTGGTTCTACCGCGTGCTGCAGGAACCAAAGAGGCTCTGGCGCCGTTACTTGGTCACCAATTCGATCTATATCGGTCTGGTGATCCGCCAGGTGGTGGCTAATCTCTTTGGCGCAAAAAACACGCTCCCGCAGGGGCGCACTAGAACCGGTTGAGAGATTTCAGATCGACCAGGAGGGAGACACAACGGCCGGCCTGAATCAGTGGAGAGAAAAGGCGCGGAACGGTGTGATCTTGAAAAAAGCGAGCACAGGAGGAGAATCATGCGACGTGTATGGATACTAGGATTGCTCTGTTTAGGAACTGCACGGGCTGAGAACAATGTATGGATCAGCAATGGTCCCTACAGCGGCGATGTGAAAACCATTGCCATCGATTATGCCAATCCCAGCATCGTCTACGCCGGCTTACTGGAGGGAGGCGTGTACAAGACCAACGACGGCGGACAAAACTGGTCCCCGATCAACCAGGGGTTGCTGGATCAAACGGTACAGGTGATTCGGATCGATCCCTCTGCCAATCAGATCATTTACACAGGGACTAAAAACGGCGGCTTTTATAAAAGCGTCGATGGCGGAATGACGTGGCGGGAGGCGAATTCCGGTCTGACCACGATCAATATCCGTGCCATCGCGTTTGATGAATCCGCAGCGCAGCGGTTGTACCTCGGCAGCGATTATGGCGTGTTTTACAGCAGCAACGGCGGTGCGGTATGGACAGCCGTCTCTACGGACTCGCTGACCAGCTGGGACATTACCGCTCTTCTTTACACTTCATACGATTCCACCCTGTATGCCGGCACAGCAACAGCCGGTGTGTTTCGGCGCCATGTGAAGGACACCGCCTGGCGCGCGGTTACCATGGGGCTGTCGAATCTGAAAATCACTGATCTGATGAGCAAGTCCGAGACCACCAAGGAAATTCTGGTGGCCACTTACGGCGGCGGCGTTTTCCGCACCACCAACCGTGGGGACAGCTGGCAATTGTTCAGCAACGGGCTGGCGAACAAATATATCAACGATCTGTCCATGGAGCCGGGCAATCCGAGTATTTTATACGCCGCTTCAGATGGCAAGGGCATCTATAAAAGCACGAACGGCGGCTTTCTCTGGGCTGAGAGCAGCACCAATTTGGCCAATACCTATCTGCGTTGTGTGGACGTCTCCCGGACGCAGCCCAAAGTCCTGTTCGTCGGCACATTGGGCGGCGGCGTGTATCGCAGTGTTATGGAGGCCACGCAATGGCAGTGGATGAGTCAGGGAATGCGCAACGCCGATGTGACCACCGTGGTCGCTGACCCGACCCGCAAAGATGTTTTGTACGCCGGCCTTGACGGCGGCGGCGTCTTCCGCAGCACCGATAACGGCAGCAGCTGGCAGCCCATCAACACCGGTCTGCGCACATTGGCGGTGCAGGATTTGGTGGCTGATCCGGTCAACAGCGGGGTGGTTTATGCCGCGGTGTGGAAAAGCGGAGTGTACAAGCTGGTCGCTGGGTCGGACTCATGGACCAAGCTGGAGACCGGGCTGCCCAACCAGCCGGAGTTGCGCGAACTGGCTATCGATCCCTCCAATGCCAACATTCTTTATGCGACCACCAGC
>JAKJDB010000220.1 GCA_022706175.1 Candidatus Zhuqueibacterota bacterium
ACGCTGATCTGAGTGAACAGGTCGGCCATTTCAATGGCGGAAAGCGCGGCATCCCACCCTTTGTTGCCCGCCTTGGAGCCGGCCCGTTCCAGCGCCTGCTCCAGAGTATCGGGTGTGATCACGCCATAGGCGACGGGCAGACCGCTTTCCATGCTCACCTGAGCGATGCCTTTGGTTACCTCAGCCGAGATGTACTCGAAATGCGGTGTAGCGCCGCGGATCACCGCGCCCAGGCAGATGATCGCATCGTATTTCCCGCTCTGCGCCATCTTTTTCGCTGCCGCCGGAATTTCAAAAGAACCGGGCACCCAGGCGATTTCGATCTGGTTCGCATCAGCGCCGTGGCGCGTCAGGCAATCCAGACTTCCTTCCAACAGCTTGCGGCAGATGAGTTCGTTGAACCGGCTGACCACAATGCCGAACCGTTTGCCGGCCGCGGTCAGTTGACCTTCCATGATTTTGGGCATAGGATCCCTTTATGATTGAATAAGACCTGAAGCTCACTGCAACCGGGGAACGATTTCACTCGGATTCGTCCTGTAAAATCAAGTGCCCCATCTTGTCCCGTTTTGTTTTCAGATAACAGGCGTTGACGGTGTTGGGCGTCACTTCGATCGCCACCCGTTCCACCACCTCCAGACCATACCCTTCCAGTCCAACGATCTTTTTGGGATTGTTGGTCAGCAGGCGCAGACGGCGGATGCCCAGTTCAGCCAGAATCTGGGCGCCGATGCCATAGTCGCGCAAATCCGCTTTGTATCCCAGCGCTTCGTTGGCCTCCACCGTATCCTTACCGCCGTCCTGTAAAGCGTACGCGCGAATCTTGTTGGCCAGACCGATGCCCCGTCCCTCTTGACGCATGTAGAGAAACACACCGCGCCCTTCCCGGTCGATCTGCTGCAATGCCAGGGCCATCTGTTCGCCGCAATCGCAGCGCAGCGAACCAAACACATCGCCGGTCAGGCACTGCGAATGGACCCGCACCAGAACCGGCTCAGCGGTATGCACATCGCCTCTGACCAGCGCGACATGATGATGGTCATCCACTTCGCTCTGAAAAATATAAATGGTAAAATGGCCGAACTTGGTCGGAAGATCCGCCTGGGAGATGAGCTTGATGAGGTTCTCGTTCTGGCGGCGGTATTCGATCAAGGAACGGACGCTGATCAGACGCAGGCCGAACTGCTTCGCCAATTGAATCAACGACGGCAGCCGGGCCATGGTTCCATCCTCAGCCATGATCTCGCAGAGCACTCCGCCTAAAGAACCGCCGGCGAGACGGGCGAGGTCCACCACCGCCTCGGTATGGCCGGCGCGACGCAATACACCGCCGTTGGCAGCGGCGATGGGAAACACGTGTCCGGGTTTGGCAAAGTCAGAGGGCGCGGCCTTTGGATCGACCAGCGCGCGGATGGTGCAGGCGCGGTCCGCAGCCGAGATGCCGGTGGTCACCGGCTCATGCCGGTAATCCACGGACACGGTGAACGCAGTGCCCAGCAAAGCGGTGTTGCGCGGCACCATGGGATAGATATCAAGTTCTTCCAGCCGTCGCGCCGGCAGCGGCGTACAGATCAGACCGCGCCCGTGCGTGGCCATGAAATTGATGCTCTCAGGCGTCACATGATCCGCCAGCTGAATGAAATCGCCTTCGTTCTCCCGGTTCTCATCATCCACAACAATGATGATTTTGCCGGCGCGCAGATCCTGCACCGCATCGGGGATGGAATCAAAGGCAAAGGTTTCTGTCTTGGGTTCGTTCTTCATCAGAGAGTGTAACACCGGTTATTGGTTATGCATCATCCCAGGGGAGATGCCATTCAAAAGCCCCACTCGGATAATTTTTCCATGGTTAATCCCGATGCCGGCTTGCCTCCGTTCAGCAGGCGCTGCACGTATTTGCCGAGAAGATCGGTCTCTACATTCACTTCATCACCGATCCGTCTGCGGCGCAAGGTGGTATGCTCAGCCGTGTGCGGAATCACCGCCACAGAGATCACTTCCTCGTTCACGTTGGCGATGGTGAGGCTGACGCCATCGACGGCGATGGAGCCTTTGTCCACACACAGGGCGGCGCACGCACCGGACAGCTGCAGAGTCAGCCAGTAGCCCGGCGGCCGCATCTGCAGATCCTGCACCCGGCCGATGCCGTCCACATGCCCCTGCACGAAATGGCCTCCCACTCTTCCGCCCACCGCCAGAGCGCGCTCCAAGTTGACCGCAGTCCCTTCTGTCCAGCGCGCCAGGGTGCTGCGCTGCAGCGTCTCCTGGACGGCATCCACCTCAAACCGGTCCGCCGCTTTTTCAACCACCGTCAGACAAACGCCGCTTACCGCCACGCTGTCGCCGATCTCCAGGCCCGCCAGCACCCGCTCCGCAGATATGACGAATCGGACTCCCCCCTGCTGCCGGGTCGCGGCCCGAATAATGCCGATCTCTTCCACCAGACCTGTGAACATGGGCTTTACCAGCTGTAGTTGATCTTGCCGGCGATCATGACATCTTGGCCGAAATTGCGCATGCGCACCTCGGACAACGTCAGTGCGGAATTGATGTTGCGGATGCCCAGATCGCCGATGGCGTCGATGCCGCTGCCGAGGATTTTCGGAGCGATGAACAGGACCATACGGTTCGCGTTTTTCCGCTTCAGACATTCGGTATGCACGGTGCTGCCGCCCTCCACCAGCACAGAGGTGATGCCCATCTCGGCCATTTTCTTCCACAGTGCATCCGGATTCACCCAGCCCAGTTCATTCTCCGGCAGCACGAGGACCAGAGCCCCGCGCTCGGTGATGCGATTGATCTTTTCCTTGGACGCCGCCGAGGTGGTCACCAGAATGGTCAGATGCGGATTTTTATCCGACAGCATCATGGCGTCCAGAGGCACGCGCAACCGACTGTCCAGAATGATGCGGCGCGGCGACGGCCCGCGCACATGGCGCACACTCAACTGGGGGTCGTCCGCCAGCACCGTGCCGATTCCGACGAGCACAGCATCATGGCGGCTGCGCAGCCGATGCGCCATCACTCGGGCATCCTCCGAGGTGATCCATTTGGAATGACCGGTGCTGGTGGCAATGCGGCCGTCAAGTGTTTGCGCCATTTTAAGGGTGATGAGCGGCTTGCCGGTGGTGATATAGTGAAAGTAGGCTTCGTTCAATTGACGGCAATACGATTCCAAAACACCGACCTTCACCTGAAGGCCTTTGGCCTGCAAAATATGAATGCCCTTGCCGTTTACCAGAGGATTGGGATCTTTGCTGCCGATGACCACACGGGCCACTCCGGAATCCAACAGGGCTTGGACACAGGGAGGTGTTTTACCCTGATGGCAGCAGGGCTCCAGCGTCACATAGATCGTCGCGCCGTGACTGGCGTCTCCGGCTGCTTGCAGAGCGTTGACCTCCGCATGCGCCTGTCCATATCTCTCATGATAGCCTTCGCCGACGATGCGGCCGTCGCGGACGATTACGGCGCCGACCATGGGGTTCGGACTGACGAAGCGGCGCCCTTTACTGGCCAGCTGCAGCGCCCGCTTCATGAATTGTTCGTCACCGTCAGAGATACGAACTCCTCGATCAAACAATCGCGTTTGCCGAAGAAGAACGCCGACCCCTTTTTCTTCCGCAAGCAAACTAAAATGAAGCCCCAAAAGGACTCTTTCAGGGCTGACAGGTAAGACCCGGCGTCGCCAGGAGATCTGTTGATAATAGGCCTATCAATTTAAACATTAAATAAAAGCAAATCAACTCTTTTTTACCCTGATACGCACGCTGCACGGTGACCGGCTGAGCGCAAAACTGCGCCTTTCTCCACTACCCATTGACGTCGATTATAAAAAAAATACAAAATATTGAGTTTTTCCCTTGACAAAGTAGGTAATGTTTTCTAAATTGACACGGCAAAAAATCAAGGTGACAGGCAATCGATCTGCAGCCATGTTAGACTTCTACAAACACCCCTGGGCGCTGCTGTTACCTTTTCCAACCTGTTGCACAAAAACAAACCGTGATAATTTTAAAAAATAGGGCGGATGTTGGGTTCCGGATGGGCGGGTATTTTCAGAGGATAGGGATTACGGATGAGCGACCACAAGAATAAAAATCAGATGGAATTCATTACGGTTTCTAATGATCTACTCAATACGGACACCACTCCGGCACCCCCCGCCGGCCGGAGCAAGCCCCGGCTGGAAAAGCTGAGCATCCCACGATTCTTCACCCACAAAGATGTTCATCCGTATGACGAAATCGAATGGGAGCTGCGCACCGCCTCCATCACCAACGACAAGGGCAAGGTGTTGTTCGAACGGCATGACCTGGAAGCGCCCAAGACATGGTCGCAAACCGCGCTCAACATCGTCGCCTCCAAATACTTTCATACGCGCACCCTGGAGGCGACGCCGGAGACCAGCGTTCGACAGTTGGTGGATCGGGTGGTCAATACCCTGGTGCGTTGGGGCATGAAGGACGGTTACTTTGCCTCGGCCGAGGACGGCAAAACGTTCGCTGCGGAGTTGACTCACCTGCTCGTCAACCAAAAGGCCTCTTTCAACAGTCCGGTTTGGTTCAATCTGGGCGTGGAGGAGCATCCACAGTGTTCGGCCTGCTTCATCAACGCGGTCAAAGACGAGATGGGCTCCATTCTAGACCTGGCCAAAACCGAAGGCATGCTTTTTAAATTCGGTTCCGGGACCGGCACCAACTTTTCCACGCTGCGTTCCTCCAAAGAGAAACTGGCCAGCGGCGGCTCCGCCTCAGGACCGGTCTCCTTTATGCGCGGTTTTGACGCCTTTGCCGGCGTGATCAAATCCGGCGGCAAGACCCGCCGCGCCGCCAAGATGGTCATTCTCAATATCGATCATCCGGACATCGTCGAATACATCAACTGCAAAGTGGAAGAAGAAAAGAAAGCCTGGGCGCTCATCGAGATGGGCTACGACGGTTCGTTCGGGGGCGAGGCCTACGGTTCGGTCTTTTTCCAGAACTCGAACAACAGTGTGCGCGTCACCGATGAGTTCATGCGCGCAGTGGTGAACGACGCCATGTGGCACACCCGGGCGGTGACCGACGGCCATATCATCGACACTCTGCGCGCCCGCGATCTGATGAAGCAGATCTGCAATGCCGCCCATAGCTGCGGGGACCCCGGCATCCAGTACCATACGACCATCAACGACTGGCATACCTGTCCCAACTCGGCGCCCATCAACGCCTCCAATCCCTGCAGCGAGTACATGTTCGTGGACGATTCCAGCTGCAATCTGGCGTCGCTGAACCTGATGAAATTCGTCAAGGAGAGCGGAGAATTCGACATCGAGGCGTACCGCCGCGCCATCCACCTGCTCATCATCTCACAGGAGATCATCGTCGACAACGCCAGCTATCCCACAGA
>JAKJDB010000221.1 GCA_022706175.1 Candidatus Zhuqueibacterota bacterium
CTCCGGAGAACGAGACCACCACGCTGGGTCGCGGCGGCTCTGATTACACCGCCGCCCTTGTGGGTGCGGCGCTGAACGTCCAGGAGATCGAAATCTGGAGCGATGTGGACGGGGTGCTGACCGCCAATCCGGCCAAAGTGAAAAAAGCCTTTCCGTTGGAACAGCTCACCTACGACGAGGCCATGGAGCTGTCGCATTTCGGCGCCAAGGTCATCCATCCGCCGACCATGCAGCCGGCGATGCTGAAGAAAATTCCCATCCGCATCCGCAACAGCTTTAATCCCGCCTTTGCCGGCACTCTGATCAGCGCCGAGCCGGCGCCCGGCCGGTTTCTGGTCAAAGGCATCTCTTCCATCAGCGACATTGCGCTGCTGCGCATCGAAGGCAGCGGCATGGTCGGAGTTTCCGGCATTGCCGGCCGGCTGTTCGCCGTGCTGGCGAAACACCAGATCAACATCATACTGATCACCCAGGCCTCGTCGGAGCATTCCATCTGTCTGGCGGTGGAGCCGCAGGTGGCAGAAAAGGCCAAGCGGATCATCGAACACGAGTTTGAGCTGGAGCAGCAGGCGCACCGCATCGATCCGGTGGTGATCAAAAGCGGGCTCTCCATTCTCGCTGCAGTGGGTGAAAAGATGCACCATTCGCCGGGACTGGCCGGAAGGCTGTTTCAGGCTCTGGGCGTCAACGGCGTCAACGTGGTGGCCATCGCCCAGGGCTCGTCGGAGCTCAACATCTCGGTGGTCATCGAGCAGACGGATGAGGCGAAAGCGCTCAACGCCATTCACGAGGCGTTCTTTCTCTCGCCGATGAAAACGCTGCACCTGTTCCTCGCCGGCTGCGGCCTGATCGGCGGCACTTTTCTCCATCAGCTGAAGGAGAACCTGCCCTTTTTGCGCAAGCAGCGGCGCATGGACATCAAGCTCATCGGCCTGGCCAATGTGGCGAAAATGGTTTTCGATGAAAAGGGGATTTCGCTGGAGCGATGGAGCGAAGTTCTGGAGGAATCCGGCGAAGCCACGGTCCTGACCGAGTTCATCGACCGCATGCTGGCGTTGAATCTGCCCAACAGCATTTTTCTCGATTGCACCGCCAGCGACGAGCCGGGGCAGAATTACCCGCGCATACTGCGCTCCAACGTCTCGGTGGTCACGCCCAACAAACGCGCCAATTCAGGCAGTATGGAACAGTACGAAGCGCTGCGCTCCGCCATGGTGGACCGCGGTTCTCATTTCTACTATGAGACCAACGTCGGCGCCGGGCTGCCCATCATCAACACTCTGAACGATCTCATCGCCAGCGGCGACAAGATCCTGCGCATCGAAGCGGTGCTCTCCGGCACGCTGAGCTTCATTTTCAACTCGTTTGACGGGCAACAGCCGTTCAGCCGCGTGGTCGAACAGGCGCGCGGCCTCGGCCTGACCGAACCGGATCCGCGCAACGACCTCAGCGGACTGGATGTCGCGCGCAAGATACTGATCCTGGCCCGTGAGACCGGCGCCTCCATGGAGCTTTCGGACATTGAACTGGAGAGCCTGCTGCCCGAGCCCTGCACCAGGGCGGAAAGCGTGGAGGATTTTTTTCAGATTCTCTCCCGGTTCGACGCCGAGATGGAGGCGCGGCGCAGCAAAGCGGCGCATCAGGGCAAAGTGTTGCGCTATATGGCGGTGCTGCAGAACGGCCGCGCCCGGGTGAACCTGCAGGCGGTGGATATGCACCATCCGTTCTATTTTCTATCCGGCAGCGACAACGTTGTCTCCTTCACCACCACCCGCTACAAGGAGCGGCCGTTGATCGTGCGCGGGCCCGGCGCCGGCGCCGAGGTGACCGCAGCCGGGGTGTTCGCGGATGTGCTGCGCGCCGGGCAGAACGGATAGCTCAAACCGCTGCAACGGAAAACGCCAAAACATCCCGGATGGGGAAAAACTCGGCGGACCGGGGAATCTTTCCTCGGACAAGCAATCGTCCGGGCATCCTTGCCCGGTTAATACCTCCGAAAGCTTCGCTTTCTCCGGGCCATGCGGTTGATCCGTCGGCCCGTTAGTCGCACTTTATTTAGTTTAATCCGGAGGCAGAATTAGTGAATTTTACAATTTCTGAATTTCTTGATATGATGGCCAGATATAATAATCACTACCGGCTAATGCTTCCTATCAATTACTCTCTTTGTATTATGGCTATTTTAGCTTTACTGCGCAAAACCGAATATTCCAGCCGCATTGTAACGAGCGTGTTGGCAGTGCTCTGGCTGTGGACGGGAGTTGTTTTTAATGGGTTAGTGTTTAGCGAAATATCGCCTCGAGCGGTAATTTTTGCTGCTGTGTTCGTTGTCGAAAGTATGCTGTTAGTGTTTTATGGTTTTTACAAAAGCGAACTAATTTTCCGCGTCAGAGCAGATCTGATTGGAGCAGTGGGCTGGGCATCGATCCTTTATGGATTACTTGGCTATCCACTAATAGCATCATTGTTGGGACGTGGTTATCCACAATCTCTAGTGGTAGGGTTAGCTCCATGTCCTACTGTAGTATTCACATTAGGATTACTGTTCTGGAGTGAGCGGAGGCTTACTAAAGCAATATTAGTAATTCCTTTGTTCTATGCACTTGTAGGAGGAGCGATGGTCAGCTCGAAGGGAATTGTTGAAGACCTTGGTATGATTATCATAGCAATGGCAATGATAGGCGTCGTTATTTATCGAGACCGTATACAAGTATAGCGATAGAGTCTATGTTCATAGTCTGGCTCATAACCCTGGGGTAGATCAGCTGGCATTCGCTCGCATAGATGTTCACGCTTCATTAATATTCGTCTGCGCGCGGTTGATCGGCCAAGGCGTTGGGCGGTACAAGTTCTTGCAAATCAATAAAATTCAAACTATTTTTGCATAACGTAAAAAATAGATTACTACATGCTCATAGATATTCATTGCAGTTATCCAACTCGTACAATTTTGAAGATTATTACGGTGTATGAACCTAAAAGTGTTGATTGGATCGATTATAAGATTCGTAGGAGATAATACAATGTTAAGAGAAGAAAAATTAATTGATGAAAAAGTAACCTATTCGATTTTCAAGGATGGTAAATTTATCATCATTGAAAATGTTCCAGCGAGGGTTAATCAAGAAACAGGGGAACAATTTTTTTCTCCTAAAACCGTTGAAAAAATTCAAAAACTCATACTTGGAAATCCGAAACCCCAAAGAACTATTAAAACTCCAGTTTTTGAGTTTTCGTGATCACCAGTTCGCCCACCCATGTGTTCACCTGACCGGCACCGCCTTTCGTTTGTCTAATTTATTGCACAATAAGAAAGGCATTGTCATTTTAGAACGACTTTTTAGCGGTGCCGGCAGGTGACACTTTTCGTTGGGCGAATGGATGAAGCATGTAAAACTACTTGTTTTCTTTCACAGCAATGTGTATATTATGTCGTATTTATACACACGATCGGAGGACAATATGAGAACTAATATCGTAATCGACGACACGCTAATGCACGAAGCACTTGTGCTCTCCGGGCATAAGACTAAAAAAGAAGCGGTCGAAGAAGGTCTAAAATTACTGATTGCTCTAAGAACACAAGCGAAAATTCGAAAGTACAGAGGAAAACTAAAATGGGAAGGTGATCTTGATAAAATGAGAGTAGAAAAATGATTGTTGCCGATACGTCTGCATGGATTGATTATGTCAGGGGAATCGATGCTCCTCATACAAACTTGCTAGATTATGAGTTGGATCATAATCGTATAATTACAGGAGATCTGATTATCACTGAATTCCTTCAGGGCTTTCGTAACGAGAAAGAGTATCAAGCTGCGAAAGAGATCATGGAAAGTTTAGAGTATCATGATTTTGTTGGTAAAAAGATTGCTCTACAATCAGCCCAGAATTTTAGGATTTTACGACGAAGTGGAATAACAGTACGAAAAACGATCGATGTAATTATTGCTACCTTCTGTATTGAGAACGGTTTTGAGCTATTGCACAACGATCGTGATTTTGATTCGATGGAAAAAATACTCGGACTGCAAGTAAGAAGATAAAGCTATCGCCCAATCAATGCGTTAACCAAACGCAACTTTCCCACTCCCAACTCCACCACCGCTGCGCTGGTTACGCTGGTTAGCAGCAAGAATAAAAATCCTTGCAAATGACCATAATTTAGTCTATAATATGGTCACATAGCAAAGGAGGCAAAATCATGAAATTCAGCGAAGCAGTAAAACCCATTAGTTTCTTCAAGGCACATGCTTCAGAAGTTGTAAAGGACGTAGTCGATAACAATAAGATTATGATTATAACTCAAAATGGCGAAGCAAAAATCGTCCTGCAAGATGTTCATTCATATGACCAAATGCAAGAAAGTCTGGCTTTTTTAAAAATTTTAGCTTTAAGCAATAAAAACGTAAAAGAAGGAAAAATGAAATCCGCACAACAAACTTTTAATGATATACGATCAAGAATCAAGAATCGGTAATCATCATGGCTTATAAAATTTTCATTATACAAGATGCGGAACAAGATATCGAAGAAATTTATCATCATATAGCTCACTCAGATTCGGTTGATAAAGCCGACTATGTCTTTAATGGTATAGAAGATAAATGTTTGAGTCTCGCTCAATTTGCCGATAGAGGACATTGCCCACCTGAATTAGAAAGAATCGGTATTTTTGAGTACCGAGAAATTCATTTCAAGCCATATCGAATAATTTATCAAATCATTGCCCAGAAAGTGTATATCCATTGTGTCTTGGATGGTCGACGAGAGTTGCAAAAATCACTTGAGAATCGTCTTTTAAGATGAAGCAGTTCAGAATTATTGCTCAAATATTTTGTTTTCTTCAATCTAAATCTCAGTAAGGTATATACATCAATCTTCTAACCACTCCGTTGCCCAAGGCATCTTTCTCCGGTTGATACAGGAGCCCGGTGTGATTTAATTCCACACGGTCGCGCGCAGTGTCTTTCCCCTGCGTCAAACCCGCACAAAACGCTTGCTTCTGGCCCGCGAGATTTGTAAAATTTATAAAAGGCCTGTTTCGATCGCGGAGAAGCCTATCCTCTACCGAGCCATCCCGTATATTCTATTGGCAGCGCAGCTCTGCCTCGCGCAAACCTACCTGACGGTAAAAAGCAAACCCGGCGACGGCCTGTACACGCTGCTACGCCGTTATTCACTGCCGGCCGATATGATCGCGGTGGCCAAATTCAAAGATCTGAACAAAGAGGGGCTGCGCAAAAACGATCAACTGCTGGCAGGCCGGAACTATCGGTTGCCGGTGCTGATCATCCCCTATGACGGCCTGAGCATCACTTCCACCCTCGGTCTGGACGATAAAAAAATCGTCGACCAGATCGATCAGTATAATTTCAAGACC
>JAKJDB010000222.1 GCA_022706175.1 Candidatus Zhuqueibacterota bacterium
AACACCTCCTTGCCCGCCGGTGCGCCGCGGCCGAACAGATAGTACCGGATGCTGCAACCGGAAAAGATCTGCGGCAACGTCAGAGCCTGACCACAGAACGCATCCGGAAGCCAACCGATGTGGATCGAATCCACTCCAAGATGAGTCCGGCAGTATTCCATGCCGATCAAAAACTGCCGTATGTGAGATTCGCCGGAGGGAAGAATAGCGTCCGGCTCAGCCCACTGTCCGCCGACCACAGACCATTGGCCGGCGTTGATTTTTTCGCGAATGCGCCGGAACACCTGTGGATGCGTTTTTTCAATGGATTCGTAAAGAGCCACCTGGCTCTGAGCAAAAGTCAGCTCCGGCATTTTATCCAGCATATCAAGAACGCCGATAAAGGTATCCGGCGTGACCCGGTCGGTGGTTTCGTTCCACCGCCAGCGATAGGCTAAATCGATGTGTGCGTTGCCTATCATATACAGCACCCATTCCGCCGGCTGGGCAAAGATACAGGCCGGCAGCAGGGCGATCACCATCCATACTTTTTTCAACCAACGCTCCCTAGTCAGTGCTCTTTTTGATTCGCAGAAACAAAGTACGAACAAACTAATCAAATTTCAAGTTTTTTAACCTGCCCCGGGACGCGCTCTCAGCAGCCGCCAGGTCGTTAATTCATACGCCTGTCCGGTTTTTATGACAGAGGTTCAGGCCGCTGCCGGCCTCCGTAAGGAGTTGGTAAACACAACTCTTTTATAAACTTGATGTAAAAAAATGGAAAATAAAAGATGAAATGGTCCAGAGCTTGCAATATGCCCAGGCATGCAAAGTGAGGATTACAGCACGCTGGATTTCGACCGACTGCTGAAGGAGCCGGTCGACCACGGCGTAGAGAAGAAAAAACCCGCAGTCATCGCTTTGGCCGGCGGAGAGGGAGGCGTGGGCAAAAGCGTTCTCTCGCTGTTGATCGCCCTGGAACTGTGCAAAAAAGGACACGGGACTGTTCTGGTCAACACCGATTTTGCCGTCGCTGGAATCCTCCGCCGCCTGATTCAGAAAAATCCGGAGCGAAATCTGCATCGCTTCTTAGAAGGCCGCACACGGAATATGAACGAGTTGGTGCTGCCGACCCGCATCAACCATTTGCGTGTTCTAACGGCCGGATCGCACATCGCGTCCTATCATCGCATTCTTTTATCGCTCAAACAAAAGCTCGCACAGGACCTGCGCCGGTTGCAGGCCGACTATGTGGTCCTGGACCTGGGCGCAGGCAGCACGTATGGCCCCCTGGATTTTTTCCTAAGCGCTGAATATCCGTTGCTGCTGGCCACCACAGCCAAACAGACGCTGCTGGACGCTTACGGCCTGCTGCGGGTCGCTTTGGTGCGCAATCTGCATAAAAACGCCCATCAATGGCCCGAGTGGTACCGACAATTGCAGCGCTGCGGCGATCTCGGCCAGGGGCCGCTGTTGACCGTGCCTGCTTTCCTGCACACCATGGCCAAAAGCGAACCGCACCTCAGCGAGCAGATTGCGGCGCAAACCGCACAATTCCGCCCGGCGTTGATAGTGAATAAATGTTCAAAAAAGGAGAATCTCGAGCGCGCCGACCTGCTGCCGGTGCTCGTCGGCCAGGTGCTGAATATCCGCTTGCGAAAATGGGGGACCATCAGCTATGATCCACAAGTCGACCGGGCGGTTCAGAACGAAAACCTCTCCTTGTTGACGCGTGGATCCATCTCGGTGACGGAGGTGAGCGGTTTGGTGATGAAACATATCCTCGGCCATTCCTGAAGCGACCATCGCGAGGCAGGCTGCGCTGAACATCGCTTCACCTGAGTCATCATCGCTGCGGAAGTAAGGGGCTGGCTCTTTGCAGAGCGGCATCAAGACCTGCTCTGCGACGGGATGTGCCCTGAAGGCCAGGTGGTTAGGAACGATTAAAAGGATCGTGCGGAAAACAGCTTTTTCACTTTGTGCAAAAAGCCTGTTTTCCGTTTTTTTTCTGTCGGGTCCGAGGCCCGGCCATTTCGTTTGCCGGTCTCTTTGAGACGCTCGATGGGGAGCTGCGCATTGTGATCGCCGTCCTTGCCGATCTCGTTGATCCGTTCAAAGACCTGGGCAAACCGTTCATGCAGATCAGGCCGGGGCATGGCGCCGGCGGATTTTTCGCCCTTTGGCTCCACGGTTTTGTTGACTCCGGACAGCAGCTGACGCACCTGATCATCCATCACCGCACCGGTGAAGTCCGCTGTATCAAAACCTTTTGCTTTTGAAAAATGCTGAACGCCGATGAGAATTACGTCGGCGAAATTGGCGTCGTTGAGCACGGCGCCACGGAGTATAACCCCGGTAAGATTAGCTCCGCCGAAATTCGCCCAGCTCAGGTTAGCACCGGAGAGGTTGGCGCCGGTCAAGTCCGCCCTGGAAAGTCTGGTCCAGGTGATCTTGGCGCCGCTGAGATCCGCGCCGGTCAAGTCCGCGCCGGTTAGATCCGCGCCGGTCAGATCCGCTTCGGTGAGGTCCGCCTTGTGAAGATCCGCTCCAGGGAGATCCGCACGCTTGAGATCAGCGCCGCGAAGATCCACCAAGCGGCCGTCTCCACTCTCAGCATCCGGCGGTCCGGCAGACCATTCGAGCAGTTCGGCAAGCGGCCGCCCATTAATGATAATATCTTTTGCATTCCGCATTATGTCAACCTGTTCATTGCAAATACCATCTCGGCTGGACCAGTCCACTGCGAGTGCCGACTATTTCATCCAGGCAGTATGCAATCTGCAGTCTAAACTGCCTAATATACAGACAAAGTAACGATTATGCCAACAATTTTTATGCCGCATTCTTCCCGGAGAAGAAAAGCCGTGACTCGCCACATACCAACCGAGTGCACATCGCCGACGCTAAACAGATGAATACGATGTTCGAGTTTTTGCAGCATGGATCCGTCCCCTCAGCCTATTTGCCGATCATCCAGACGATGGCGAGAAGAACAATCCGTCGGTTGGAACCTGCCAAGCTCGAACCGGCATCAGGGCTGACTTAACCTCTTCATAGTGCGCCGGTGAGCGCACCAATAGAAAAGGCCGGCTATTGCCGGCCTTTCTTCCCTACTGACTTCCATCATTCCCAAGCAAAGCTTCCCAGGCTTTACTCGAGGATGCTGCGTTCAACTGTCTCGTCCGAGCTGTTCCTCACTGAATGCATGCCCCCTTAGATGGGTCAGGAGGGATTCTGGCCCCCACGCCGGAGCCATACCCTGGATTTCAAAATGAAAGCCCGACATTTCAAAATGAAAGGGTCTAATAATGGGAAACACTCCAACTCTAAAATTTTCAT
Source organism: Candidatus Zhuqueibacterota bacterium (assembly GCA_022706175.1). The sequence continues at coordinate 3,319 of JAKJDB010000222.1, forward strand.
CCCTAATTAGCGTGGCACTCAAAAGAACAGCAAATAGCGTACCAACTAGTAAAGGAGATGGCCTGAATTACGGCCAATTATGAGTAAAGAGAAGGAGCAGGCAAGTGAGTGCAGCACATTTTTTCCCAGCTTCGCCGTGTGCACGGCGAAGCATAGACATCTTGACCGAAAAGTGTAACTGTTTCAAGCCAGAGGTAAAAAAAAAGGACAGATCATTCGATCGAATGACCTGTCCTGCCAGGTGTCCCCAAGGGGATTCGAACCCCTGTTACGGGATCGAAAATCCCGAGTCCTGACCCCTAGACGATGGGGACTGAGTAGGGTCTGGTAAGGGTGAGTGACGGGATTCGAACCCGCGGCCACCAGGGCCACAACCTGGTGCTCTAGCCAACTGAGCTACACCCACCATTTCATTTTCCGTAAAGCCTTTTAATATAAAAAAAAATCATCTTTTTCGCAAGCGAAAAAATTTATATTTCGCCGGCCGGACCGCCGCAGCCGCGTTCCATCCGGCCGGTGAATCAGCGATTTTTTTTATTGGGATTGTCCGGATAAATCATTAGCATTATAGAACAGGAGAATCAGCACCCCAGTCCCTTGCGCGTCCTCATGCCAAACCAACAAGGAGATCCCTTTTCTATGAAGCGCCCTTTCTTCGCCCAGCAGGCCGACGTTCAGCTGTTCGGGGGCCGGTTGACCATTGTCATGCTCCTGTTTGCCCTTCAGGGTCTGTGGGCCTTGGAGAACGTCGGCTTGGAACGCAGCCGCCTGCATGCCATTGAGCACAAAGGACCGGCGGTGGACTTTTTCAGCGGCGCCCTGTTGGGCAACGGCGGCCTCGGCGCTGTGGTGACCACGCGCCCGGATGCCATTGTCGTTTTTTTCGGACATAACAACGTCTGGGACATCCGCATTGCCGAGAACCACCGTGAAGAGATCGGCACCTTTCGCTATGTCTTCGAACAGGTCAAAGCGATTCCGGATACACTGAAAAGCCTGACCGAGAATCTCTGGTATAAAAACTATGCACAGATGGCGCGCGATAATTACCGCCAACCCTACCCCCGGCCTTTTCCCTGCGGCGCGCTGCTGCTCGGCTTTGACCGGCGCCGCATCGAAGTGTTGGGGCATAGCCTGGATCTCAGCAACGGCCTCTGCCGCATCGATCTGCGCATTGATCATGAACCGGCCGGCCTGGAGCTGTTTACCTTTCTGCAGCGGGATGAATTATGGTTCAGATTGCTGGATCGGCACGGCCGTCTGCGGCCCAACTGCTTTGACCGCATTCGCCTGATCCCAGACCCTTCCACGGTCGACACCTTTCCGCCGGTGCCGGCCGCAGGGCCTGGAATCGCTTTTTACCAGCGACTGCCCTTTTGCCAGCCGCCTTCCGGCCAGCCCTTTAAAGACCATCCCAAGGACCGCGCTTTTCAACTGGCGGTGCAGGTTTCCTGCCCGCTTGCCACAAGCGAACGGCTGGATTGGGAGGGCAATCCCAAAACCATGGAGCGATGGGAACGCAGCTTCACGGACGAAACCCCTCTGGTCGGCTATGCCTCCCTGTGGGAGGGATTGGCCGACAGCCTAGCCGGGGCTACGGTTCTCCACGCAGCACCCTCGGCTGACCGCTACGCCGCTGTGCAGAGTCAGAACCAGCGCCAATGGGCCGATTATTGGGGCTGCTCGGCTGTAGCGCTCGCGGACGCAGAACTGGAAAAAATCTGGTATCGCAACCTCTATTTTCTCAACTGCAGCGCCAAGGCCGGCGTCACCTGTCCGGGATTGTTCGCCAATTGGAGCTATCAGCAGATCGGCACTGCCTGGCATGGCGATTATCATATGAACTATAACACCCAGCAGCCCTTCTGGGCTACCTTTTCCAGCAACCATCTGGATAAAAATCTGCCCTATGTCGATCTGGTGGAAAAATTGATGCCGGTCAGTCGGCGCTGGGCCAGAGAATATTACCATCTGCCGGGCGCCTATTTCCCCCATTCAGCCTACCCAGTGGAGATGACCATGAACCCCTATCCGGCGCCGGACTGGGGATGGGAGATCTGCGAGA
>JAKJDB010000223.1 GCA_022706175.1 Candidatus Zhuqueibacterota bacterium
GGAGCGGCTAAAGCCGATGCGCTTGGTGCGAAACAGGCACATCTCCGCGGCCAGCACCGCGACTCCGGCAAACACAGAGGCGGCGGCGGCGCCGAGCAGGCCCCAGCCCCTGCTGAGGAACAGCACGCCTGCGCTCAGCGTCAGCAGCGGCGTCAGCGCGTTCATGAACGAGGACCAGTGCAGCTGCTCGTGTGCGTTGAGGATGGCGTTGTAGCCGTTGATCCAGGAGACGGTAAAGATCGTCACTCCAAAAATGAGCGCGGGTTCAATAACGCCGTCAAATCCGGGCAGCGTCAACACCAGGGCGGCGTAGAGGGTGTAGGCGAACAGCGCCAGCAGGGTGCGCAGCGCCATGGTGTGCGTGAGCGTGCGCTCAGAGGTGGCCGGCGTCCTGGCCACCTCGCGGATGGTCAGGTTTGCCAGACCGTAATCGGAGATCATGCCGATCATCACCGCCACGGCGGCGATGTACATATAAGCGCCAAAACCCTCTGGATTGAGCCGGCGCGCGAGAATCATGCTCCAGATAAAGATGGATAGTTTGCCGGCGCCCTGAGAGAACAGGCGCGAGAGCGAATTGCGGAAAAACGTGTTCAACCGGCCGCACTCCGGATGCGGCCGGCGGCCAGCGACAATCCCACGGTCAGCCACATCAGCATGGCGACCTCGGCATCGCCGAAATTCCATTCGAACAAACCGTTGATCTGAAATCCGATGAAGGCGGCCAGAGCTCCCAGCGCGGTTGCCGAGAGCAGCCAGTCCTCCGCGGCCAGACTTTTCAGCGTGATCCATTCGGTCGCCAGAATGCGGATAAACAGTCCGAGGATGACTAAAAGACCGGGGATGCCGAGGATCACCGCGAACATGATCAGATTGTTGTGCAAGTGGCCGCCTCGTTCTTTGGCCTGCGGTGATTTGTAGGGCTCTGACCGCTTGCCCACCTCGCTGTCGCCATATCCGTACAATGGGCTGTGTTCGACCATGCGCACGCCCGCCTGCCACATGTAGGTGCGTTCAATGTTGTTCGGGTGCCAGGGATCCACCACACTGATCAGACGCTCCTGCAGCGAGGAGGGCGCTGCCCAAAAAGCCAGCAGCACTGCCGGGATCAGAGCGAAAATAAATTTCCAGCGGGTAAACAGGATGATAAAAGTAAATCCGGCCAGATAGCCCAACCACGAACTGCGGGTGTAGGTGTAGATCAGGGGAAAAAACATCAGCACCGCAGCGGCCAGAGCGATGAGCCGAACACGTTGAGGGGCGCGGGAAAAGACAAAAGCCAGGGCTAAAAGTCCGTTGATCATCAAAAGACCGCCGGAGGTCATGTAATGATTGAACAGTTTTAACCGGCCTTCCAGTCCTCCGGGGCCCAGGTGGTATTTTACGATGCCGATGACGGCAACAATGGTCATCACGCCGAGCAGGCTCAGCAGCAGCCGACGCAACTGCTTCCTGGTCTGCACCGAGCCGGCGATCAGATAGACGATGGGGACCAGCAGGGCGCGTTTGATAAAATGCTCCAGCGCCAGATAGCGGCCCGGAGAAAACAGAGTGGAGATGACCTCCAGGGCCAGCCAGGCGACGAAAAACCAGTCCAGGGGAGTGCGGGGAAACGGCTTTTTCTTCTCTTTCAGGCACAGACCGATCCACAAGATCATGGCCAGCGTCAGCGCGATCTGGGTCAGAGCGATGGAAAAAGAGGTCGCTGCCGCAAAAAGCAGAAGAAAAAAGGCAAAATAGTGGTTCCAGCCGATTCTATTCAACGAATGCCTCCGTTAATATAAAAAAATTTAGTAATATATGAACAATTGTGCAAGGATTAATTGATGGTGGTTCAGACCGGGTCCTGAGGATGACGGTTCATTTTTCTTCGGTCTTATAATCCTGATCAGAATTGTCAAGTGGATGGGTGGCTGTGAATAAAACCTATTCCGGGTGTGTTATTTAGACAGGAGCAACAAAAACCCTGGAGTGAAGATGAAACCATTACTAACAGCTTTGTTAATGGCAGCGGGCCTGGAGGTGGGACAGGTGACCACGGAGCCCGATAGTTTGAACGAGCATCTGCGGCCGTTAAAACCCTACCTGAACAAAACCTATATCGGCCGTTTCACTCAGGAGCCGGGCCAGCCGGCCACCATTGACATCGCCCGCTGGGAGCGCATTCTCAACGGTCAGGCGATCCGTATGCTGCATTCGGTGAATGACGGCGAATACGGCGGAGAGACCATTCTCTTCTGGGACAAGGCGCGACAAAGCCTGGTCTATCACTATTTCACCACGGCGGGTTTCTTTACCAACGGCACCATGATTCTGGAGGGCGACAAGTGGGTGAGCCATGAAATGGTAAGCAACAACGCCAACGGCATCACCGAGGTGCGCAGCACCAGCCGGTTTTTTCCGGACGGCCGGATGCACACGGTCGCTGAATTCAAACAGAACGGCCAATGGGTGCCTGGCCACACCATCGACTATGTCGAATCTCCGGAGAGCCGGATGATTTTCAGATAAGCGTGATTCGATTCATTGAGAGAACAGCGATGGTCCTTGTCGGGTTATTCACGCCTATTTTTCGTTCGCCTTCAAGTCTTTCAACACGAAGGTGATCTTCATGACAACGCGATATTGCGTGATCTTGCCTTTCACTACTTCCACTTTTTGATCTTTGATCCAGGCTCCGGTTACGTTTTCCAGTGTTTTGTTCGCCCGGGCGATGCCCTGTTCCACGGCATCCTTGAAGCTTTTGGGTGAGGAAGAGATGATCTCGGTGACTTTGGCGATGCTCATGGCTGTCTCCTTGATTTAGTGAATGAATGGCTTAGAGTTGGTCTAAAACGCCGTCAGGCTGGTCATCGACCTGGCCCATGCTTGCATCAGCAAGCGAATGGGTGCAGCGTACCGTAGTATAATAAAGATTGTTATCCTAAATATCAATCGTTTATTTTATTCGACCGATGGGTTTGGCGGCGTCCGGCCGGTTGAAATCGGGCGTTAGGATGGCGCGGTACGCTATGCCCTTGATGCAACGACTGTCCAGCGACGGCCGCCCGGCCTGATGCCATTTCCCTGAAAATACTGGTTTTTCTTGATTACATTTCATACATTTTTAGCACAGGATACATGGCGCAAATTCATAAAAGGGATAAAAGCATGAAAGATATCAAGCGCGTCGGTCTATTGACCGGAGGCGGCGATTGCCCTGGCCTCAATGCGGTGATTCGAGCGGTGGTGAAGACGCTGAGCCTCAAACACGCCATTCAGGTGATCGGCTTTGAGGATGGTTTTGAAGGATTGATCGAAAACCGCAGCCGCCCTCTGAGCTACGACGATGCCTCCGGCATTTTGCAGCTGGGCGGCACCATCCTCGGCACTTCGAACAAGGCCAACCCGTTCAATCATGCGATCAAGCAGGACGGCCGGATCGTCAAAAAGGATGTCTCGGCACAGACCCTGGAGAATATCAGCCGCCACCGGCTGGACGCCTTGGTGTGCATCGGCGGCGACGGCACCATGACCATCTCACGCCAGCTGATCGAAAAAGGCGTGGCCGTGGTGGGCGTGCCCAAGACCATTGACAACGATCTGTACGGCACCGACGTGACTTTTGGTTTCGACACGGCCATGTCCACCGCGGCCATGGCTATCGACTACATTCATACTACGGCGCAGTCGCATCATCGCATCATGTTGGTGGAGATCATGGGGCGCTACGCCGGCTGGCTGACGCTGTCCGCCGGCATCGCCGGCGGCGCGGATATCATCCTGATTCCGGAGATCGAATATGATCTCGACGCCATCTGCGCAAAGGTGCGAGAACGGCGCGATCACGGCCGCAATTTCAGCATCATTGCGATCTCGGAAGGCGCCAAGCCCAAAGGCGGACAGATGTCCGTGAGCCGCGTGGTGGCCGACAGCCCGGACGCCATCCGTCTCGGCGGCATTGCCTTCAAGCTGGGCGATGAAATTGAAAAGTGCACAGGCCTGGAGACCCGGGCTACGGTGCTGGGCCATCTGCAGCGCGGCGGGTCACCGTCCGCCAACGACCGGCTGCTGGCCACCCGGTTCGGCGTGGCGGCAGCGGATGCCGTGGCTGCAGGCAACATCAATCAGATGGTGGCGCTGCAGGGCAACTCTATCGGCCTGGTCCCCATTAAAGAGATCGGCGGTAGAACCCGCACCGTGCCGACCGATCATCCGCTGCTGGAGGTGGCGAAAGCAGTGGGTACTTCGCTGGGCGTTTGACCACGAACTTTTCAGGGCGGCTGCTTCCGGCTGCATTGATGTTTTTGTTGATTGCAGCAGGAGGTCTGAGCGTTTACAGCAGAGTACGGCTGGTGCAGATATCGGTTGCCGCAGGTAACAGGGATGTTCACGTCTGCGTGGGGGGTGCGCAGCGACTGTTTTTTCTCTCGTACGACAGCCTATTCCATTTTTATCCATTCACTCACTCTTTCTTCTTGGAGAAAAAAGATGCATAACACCAAATCGATCCATTGCCTGGCGCTGATGTTGCTCCTCGCCGTGGCCGGGCTCCATGCGCAGGGCTACCTGGAGCTGCAAAACCAGGTGGTCAAGCACACGCTTGACAACGGCCTGCGCCTCCTTGTTCTGGAGCGTCATGAAGCGCCGGTGGTATCGTTCGTCACTTATGCCGACGTCGGTGCGGTAAACGAATCCGAGGGCATCACCGGCATCTCGCACATCTTTGAGCACATGGCCTTTAAAGGCACGCGCACGGTCGGCACCAAGGACATCGAGGCTGAGATCAAGGCCATGGCCAAAGAGGATGAGACTTTTTATGCCTGGCGCGCCGAATTCGCCAAAGGGTCGTTGGCTGATACGGCCAAACTGAAAAAACTGGATGAGGAACACAAAGCGGCCGTGGCCGATGCTAAACAGTATGTCGTCACCAACGAGCTCGGCCAGGCGATCGAGCAGGCCGGGGGTACGGGTATGAACGCCGGCACCGGCTATGATCAGACCGTTTATTTTTACAACCTGCCGTCCAACAAGGTGGAGCTGTGGATGTCGCTGGAATCGGATCGTTTCCTCAACCCCGTTCTGCGCGAGTTCTACACCGAAAAGCAGGTGGTGATGGAGGAGCGTCGTCTGCGTACTGAGAGCCAACCGATCGGTAGACTGTTAGAAGAGTTTTTATCCGTATCGTATAAAGCCCACCCCTACGGCGAACCGGTTGTCGGCCACATGTCGGATCTCAAGACGCTGAGCCGCCAGGACGCCATCGACTATTTCAAGATCAACTATACGCCTGCCAACCTGGTGCTTGCCGTGGTCGGCGACGTCAAGGCCCCTGAGGTGATTCAATTGGCCGAGACCTATTGGGGCCGGCTGCCCAAAGGTCCGGAACGCCGACCGG
>JAKJDB010000224.1 GCA_022706175.1 Candidatus Zhuqueibacterota bacterium
ATTCGGATGCAGAGATCACCAGCGGACGCACCGCCGCCTTTAGCATTGCCGCGGATGAAAATATCACCGGCTGGGATGCGGGCATGACGGCCAACGACTCACCAGAACGCACAGGCATTCGCATCGGCGACCGGATTTGGCTCGATACCAACAAGAACGGATTACAGGACGAAGGCGAACCCGGCGTTCCGTCGGCGACCGTCAATCTGCTCTCTGATCCCTCCGGCACGCTAGTGCTCACATCGCTGACAGACGCAGAGGGACAGTATGTGTTTGAAAATGTCCCAGCCGGCAGCTACCGGCTGGAACTGCTATTGCCTGACAACCTGGTGTTTACCACTGCCGATGCGGGCGGAGACGACATCGATTCGGATGCAGATCCGGCCACCGGCCGCACGGCTGCTTTTGCGGTTGAGAACGGCCAGCAGGTGTTCCTGTTCGATATCGGCCTGAAACAGAGAACCACTTCGAACCTGCAGGTGGTCAAGTCGATCCCGGATGAGCACACCTATTATTACCGCAATCAGCAAGTCACCTTCCTGATTCGGGTCACCAACCAGGGTCCGGAAACCGCACAGAATGTGCGCATCATCGACACGGTTCCGGACGGATTGACGTTTATCTCCGCTGCGCCCAGCCAGACCAGCGGTCCCAATCCGCTCATCTGGACTGTTGAAAGTATGGCGGTCGATGAGACCATCGAAATCTCGGTGGTCATGCAGTCCACGGAAAAACTGGGCGGCATGGACAATTGCGTCATGGTGAGCAGCTCCAGCCTGGATCCGGACCTGGCCAACAACATCAGTTGCGCGCAGATCCATGTGCTGTTGCCGGTGGAATTGTCCTCTTTCAGCGCCCGGTCGATCAACAATCAGGTGGTGCTGGAGTGGAGCACTCAGTCAGAGACCGAGAACCTGGGCTTCCATCTTTTACGCTCGGACACTGAAAACGGACCGTACACCCAGATCACTCAATCCATGATCCAGGGAGCGGGCACCAGTTCTTCGCTGCGCAATTATCAGTACCAGGATTTAACCGCGTCAGAAAGCAAGACCTATTATTACAAGCTGGTGGATGTGGATTATAACGGACGCTTGAGCCTGCACGGGCCCATCGATGTGACCGTGGCCTTGCCGACAGCCACTGTGCTCGAGCAGAATTATCCCAATCCGTTCAATCCAACGACGAAAATCCGTTTTATCCTGAAGGAGCAGGGATTCGCGGCGTTGACCATATATAACGTCAGAGGCGAAAAGGTGCGCGAGCTGGTGGCGGATCAATTGAATGCCGGCGCCCATATCGTCGAGTGGGACGGCATGGACCAGTACGGCAGACAAGCGCCGAGCGGCATGTATCTCTACACGCTGCGCATGAACGGGTTTGAGCAAAAACGCATGATGATGTTCCTTAAATAAGGAAAATGACCCTAACTAAAAAGCCGGACCTTTCGGGGCCCGGCTTTTTTTTATCCCTGCATGCTGCCGGTAAACAATCGTTCCTGCCATGCAGAACAGCCGGCCACGGCAGCGGCGCCCCCCTTTCGCGCAATTCAGTTGCAAGTGCAGCGATTATTCGCTACATTGGCAGCCACGGCAGAACCGCCGGTGCTGTCTTTCATCCCTAAACAAAATGCGGATATTTTATGGTCGTAATGAATCGCAGAAATTTTATGCGCTCCTCCGCCGCCCTGTTGCTGGCGTCCGGTTGCACCTGCCGGCGCGTCCGTTTGACCGTTCCTCCGGTCAAACTGGGCAACACCGGTTTGCGCGTCTCCAAACTGGCGTTCGGCACCGGCACCGCCGGCTGGGAAGGCCATTCGGACCAGACGAAAATCGGCGCGCAGGCGTTTCTCCGCCTGATGCAGCAGCTCTATGAACGCGGCGTCAATTTTATCGATGCGGCGGACATCTATGGATCCCACCATTTGATCAGAGAAGCGTTAAAGATCATTCCTCGGGAAAAACTGGTGATCATGAGCAAGATCTGGACCACGCCGGTGGATTGGATCCCATCCGCCTCACCCGCGCAAACGCTGGACCGGTTCCGCCGCGAACTGGGCGTCGACGAGATCGACCTGGTGCTGCTCCATTGCACGTCGGATGGCCAGTGGCCGACAAAGCTCAGTGTCATGCGCGAGGAACTGCATACCGCAAAAATGAAAGGCATCGTCAAAGCGGTGGGCGTGTCCTGTCATCATCGGGATGCCTTGAAAGCGGCGGCTCAGGATCCCTGGACAGACGTTATGCTGGCACGCATCAACAACAAGGGCATTCGCATGGATGGCCGGCCTGAGGAGGTCATGCCGGTGCTGCGGCAGGCGCACGAAAACGGCAAGGCTGTTCTCGGCATGAAGATTTACGGTTGTGGTGAGATTACACTGGAGGAGGAGTGCGAATCATCCCTTCGCTGGGTGCTTGAAAGCGGCAACGTGGACAGCATCACCATCGGCGTGACCACCCTGGAACAGGCGGAACAGAACATCCGCCGCGTCAACCGCTACAGCCGCGTCGGCTAACGCTCTTTCCAATACGTCCTCTATAAACGATCGCCCGGTTGCTCCTGCGGCGGGCGGAGCAGATTGAATGCGTTCAGCTCCTCCGCCGTCATATAGCGCCACTCCCCTGCCTTTAAGGCCCCCAGAGTTACAGGCCCGATGCGCGTACGCACCAACTTTTGAACGGTATAGTCCAGAGTCTTGAACATGCGCCGCACCTGCCGGTTTTTCCCCTCGCAGATGGTTATTTCCACCTGCCGGCCTTTGGCTGGATTCGGAATCAGCACTGTGGCCGGACGGGTGAGATAGCCGTGCAGATCGACGCCCTGTTCCAACTTTTTGCGATGCGGTTCCTGCAGTGGACGATCGATCTCCACCAAATAGGTTTTGGGCACATAGCTGTCGGGATTCGTCAGCCATTGGCCAAAGGGTCCGTCGTTGGTCAGGATCAGCAATCCCTCGCTCAATCGATCCAGACGGCCGATGGGGAAAATCCAATTGGAAAACTCGGGTAGAACGTCATAGACGGTGGGCCGGTTCTGCTCATCGACGCGCACCGTGAGATAACCTTTGGGTTTGTGAAAAAGCACATACGCCCGTTCCTGCCACTGCTCCAGCGGCCGGCCGTCGAGACAGATCACATCCTGATTCAGATCCACCCAGGCATAAATCATTTTTTCAACCCGGCCGTTCACACTCACACGGCCGGCAAGGATATACTCGCGCGCCAGAGTGCGCGATGCCACGCCTTTTTTGGTAAACGCGCGCATGAGGTTGACGCGCGTTCCCGGAGCGGCGTCAGAGTGAACCGGACGTTTTGGCAAATGAGAATCCATGGGCGAACCAGAGCTCTCAGCGCAGCAACATGATTTTTTGCACCCGGCGCTGGTCGCCGGCGATCAGCTCAAGCCAGAAAACCCCGGAGGCCAGGGGCGCCGCCCGGTCCGTGCGGGCGTCCCATTTCAAGGTATGGCTGCCCGCCGCCAGCATGCCGTCATACAGGCAGGCGACCTGACGGCCCTGCACATCAAAAGCGCGCACCACGGCGTGCAGAGCAGCAGGCATGTCGATGGTAATGGACACCGTGCTGTTGAACGGATTGGGATAGGCCGGCGCCAAACGGATCTCGGACGGCAGAGCACGGGCAACCGTCCATTCCTGCGAATAGTGCCTGCTGCCATCCTGATCCATTTGCAGCAAACGGTAGACGCTGGATTCTTGCGTTGCGTTCTGATCTGCATCTTCATAGGCATAGTCATGTGGCGAGGTAGTGGTGCCGAACCCCGGCAAAAAAGCCAGCGAATGAAATTCGCCGTTCTCCAACCGTTTTTGCACATAAAAGCCGAGATTATTGGTCTCTGTGCTGGTGCGCCAGAACAGACGCACGCGGCCGTATTCACAGCGCTCAGCTCTGAACGCTTCCAGCTCGACGGGGGTGACGATGCTGACTGCGAGCATGGAGGTATTGCCGCTGCTGTCGCGCACCGTGGCGGTAGCCCACCCGTCGCCGGTGGATCCGTGCCAGATAAAATCGCCGTTTTCATCCGCTCTAATCTCGCCGAGGTATTCGGCCAGCCGGTTGCCGCTGCCCAAAAACAACTCCACCAGCCCAAAAGGGATGGTCTTTCCCGAGACCATGGTCCCATTGCCGTTCAGCAGTTGCGGCGCCGGCAGATTGGCGTTAGCGCCGCTGTCGAGGAAAATGGCCTGGTCTTCCACATCGATGATCCGGTTGCGGGTGATGGTGTTGCAGACCGTGCTGTCATGGCGAATCCACACGCCGTAGTTTTTGCCGCTGATGACATTGTCCGGCCCGATGAGGTTGTGATGGGCGCCTTTGGAGATATAGACAGCGGAGTTATAACGGCTGCTCAGAGTGCCTTCAGGATTGCAGCAGAGATAATTGCCAAACACGTGATTATAGCTGGTGTTCGGATCGTCCAGACGTACGGCGGCCCATGGATCTTTGACGGTATCGACGCTGTCAGCGAGAATGATATTGCCCGGGCCCAGCTCATTGTATTTCGGATAGCCTCTAAGAAGGTCGCCGAAAAAGTAGATGCCGTTATGAGAGTTGGGCAAGGCGACGGCGCCGGCTGCATCCGTTCCGATGCGATTATTGATAAACCGATTGTATTGGCTGCCGTAACGCATCTGAATTCCCGACGAGAGATTAGCGGACACGACGTTATTTTCAACAAGGTTGTAAGCCGGTCCAACTCCGAGACCTCGGTCAGGCAGATTTCCTTCAATCCACAAGCCGGCTTCGCCGTTGCCCAGCGGAGTTCGGCCATCCGCCGCCACGCCGCAATAATTGCCTTGAATGATATTGCTGTCTGTGCCTGTGGATTGAAGCCGCAGACCGGTGCGCAAGTTCGCGGCGATGACGTTGCCTGCCCCCGGCTCCAGCCCGCCGATCTGATTGCCCCGACTGCCATCGGTCACTAGAAACCCTTCCAGCGCATCCGCACGGTGACGAGTGGGAAAAGCAGCCCATTCGTTGGTCCAACCGTTGCCGGCGGGATCGAGGCCATTCTTTTTGACGCCGATATAATTGCCCTGGACAATGTTGTAATGGCTTCTCTCCAGATAGATGGCTCGGCCGTAAAAACCGCACATAATATTGCGTTCCTGTGGCGTCCTACCACCGATCAGATTGTGATGGGGTCCATCGGTCATACGGATGCCTTCGCTTTTTACCATGCGATAGGGGTAGCGGCCAGTGACGTCGATATTCAGATACAACCCTTGAAAAACATTGTGGTGGCTTTCCGAGCCGTACAGCCTGAACAGGTAGCTTGGAAACGCACCGATGGAGAGGTTGATGAATTTATTGTACGCGGAACGAATGATGAACGCCGGCACTT
>JAKJDB010000225.1 GCA_022706175.1 Candidatus Zhuqueibacterota bacterium
CGCCATGCCGCGAACTTTTTCCTTGCGGCTGATCCATCGATCCTCATACAAGTCGCCGAACGACGCGTCCGCGAGATAACGATTCACTGCGTCGATCACACGCGTGGATTTCGGCGACTCTGCAGCGTGGTTCATAAAGACATGTTCGACCGTGACGGGAAAGAGCGCGCGCAGGGCCTCCCAATTCATCTTATTTTCCTGCGGACAGATTGCCGAGCAACGGCTTTAGTAAATCGATCGGCAGCGGGAACACAATGGTGGAATTGTTTTCCGTCGCGATCTCCGAGAGCGTCTGCAGATAGCGCAATTGCAGGGCCTGCGGATGGGTGGCAATGATCTCCGCGGCGTTGGCCAAGGTCTGCGAGGCCTGGAACTCTCCTTCCGCATGAATGATCTTGGCACGGCGTTCTCGTTCCGCCTCCGCCTGGCGTGCCATGGCGCGCTGCATTTCCACCGGCAGATCGACATGTTTGACTTCTACCATGCTCACTTTAATGCCCCAGGGATCGGTATGCGAGTCGATGATGACTTGCAGTTCCTGGTTGATCTTGTCACGGGCGGAGAGCAATTCATCCAGTTCCGCCTGCCCCAATACAGAGCGCAAGGTGGTCTGAGCCAGCTGCGAGGTGGCGTAAAAATAGTCTTCGACCTCCACCACCGCCTTGCTTGGATAGAGCACGCGAAAATAGAGCACGGCGTTGACTTTGACCGAGACGTTGTCCCGGGTGATGATGTCCTGGGAGGGCACGTCCATGGTGTGCGTTCGCAGACTGACTTTGACCATGCGGTCGACTAGGGGGATGAGGAAAATGATGCCTGGGCCTCGGTCGCCGACCAGACGTCCCAAGCGGAACACGACGCCGCGCTCATACTCACGCAGCACTTTGATGGAACTGGACAGCAGCAGCACCAGCAGAATGATCAGAATGACAAAAGGTTGGATAATCATGAATACCTCCTCAAGTTTTAGGCTTTCGGTTTGCGTACTTTGAGACTCATCCCTTCCACAGCGACCACTTCTATCGGTTCTTCGCGCCGGATCGCCTCGTCGCTGTAGGCCCTCCAGATCTCTCCATGCACCTTGACATGGCCCCGCTCCTGTATGTCGCTGAGCGCGACGCCGATATCACCGATCAGGCCTTCTTGTCCGGTCGTCGGTTTGCTCAGGCGCGCCTTGATAGCCATGCCCAGGGCAAAGATGAAAAAGGCCGCGGTCGCCAGAGTGACGGTCAGGGCTACCCGCCAGTCGACTTGCACCGGAAAACCGGGCGCTTCTTCAAACAGCATAATGGAACCCAAGAACATCGCGATCACACCTCCGATGGAAAGTACGCCGTAGCTGGTCACTTTGACCTCCAGAATGAACAGAATGACGGCAAAGAGAATCAACGCCAGGCCCGCTGCGCGCAGTGGCAGCGTCTGCAGAGCAAAAAAGGCCAGGATGATGAAAATACCGCCGACCACACCGGGCAACAGGGTGCCCGGATTGGATAGTTCGAAAAAGAGTCCATAAAAGCCCAGCATCATCAGGATATAGGCGATGGTGGGATTGGATATCTTGTACAACACCTGATGGCGCCAATTCATTTCCTGCACTATCACCGCGGCGTTGCGGGTGTGCAGCGTTTGGGATTTATCCTCCAGCGACACACTGCGGCCGTCCAACCAGAGCAAAAGACTGTCCTGCGTGCTGCAGATGCCATCGATGATGTTTTTTTGCAGCGCCTCAGCCTCATTGATGGCCACGCTTTCACGCACCGCCTTCTCCGCCCAATCGGCGTTGCGGCCGCGTTTTTCCGCAATGCCGCGGATCCAGGCCGAGGCCCAGTTGGTCACCTTGTGGCTCATCACCGCAGAGGTGTCCGCCTGACCGGAGCCCACGCTCACCGGATGGGCGGCGCCGATGTTGGTGCCCGGCGCCATGACGGCGACATGGGCGGCCAGCGTGATGAACACGCCCGCAGACACCGCCCCCGAACCAGCGGGGGCTATGTACACCACCACCGGCGTTGGGCTGCTCATCATCTTTTTGACAATGGACTTGGTCGATTCAAGCAGTCCGCCCGGCGTATCCATCTGAATGAGCAGACATTCATATCGCTCGGCCGCCGCCCGGTCGATGTTCGTTTCGATGAATGACGCAGAGACCGGATTGATGTCGCCGTCAATGGTGATTTTGAGAACCTGCTTTTCCGCCGCCGGGGCTGTAACCGAACAAAGCGCGCCCAGCAGAAAGATCCAGCATCGTTTAGAAATCATCGGACGGAACACCTCCCTTCAGAAATAATAAGACCATCGCCATTTTTCACTTGACTTTTACCGCAGGAATTGACACATTTAACCAGGCATCAGACAGTAAACCCTGTATGTCGACGCACGCGCAAATTTGAACCAACACCTATCACTTGGGAGCGCAGCTCTTTTTACGTATTACAGGCCTCCGTTTTCCTTCGGGAAAAATGCAGTGGAAGTAAAAAATTAAAAGGCAGCACCCATCATATTTGCTGCGGTTCAAAAACCGCCTTGCGTCTCATACAGGGTTTTTTATGCCCGGAGGAGATCAGCCAAGGCGGTCTCGCAATCCGGCTGCAGCTTGAAATAGCTGTCCAGGTGCATACGCGCAAAAATCTCCCGCATGGTATTAAACAATCCACACACCACCAGGGTTCCTCCCCGCCTCAGCATGGTATCACGCGATAGGATCAATACACCTAATCCCGCGCTATTCATCATATTGACCCGGCTCAAGTCAATAATCACTTTAAGCGTACCGCCGTCGAGCACCTGAATGATCTCTTCACGGAATTGCTCGCTCGTTTTGAGAAACACCCGTTGAGGCAGAACCCGAATCACGGTGATCCCCTCACGAATCTCAACCGATACGGTGGCGTAGGCCATGATGCACTCCCTCTGCTAAAAGATACCGCTTCGGTCCAGGCTGCGATATTGGACCGCTTCACCCACATGCTCGGGCCGGATCGTCTCGCTGGCTGCCAGGTCGGCAATGGTGCGCGCTACTTTCAGTATGCGGTCATAGGCGCGCGCCGACAGCCCCCAGCGGGTGATGGCGGTTTTCAACAGCTCATCGCCCTGATCATCGATTCGGCAGTATTTGCGAATGTCGCGGGATTCCATGCGTGCGTTGCAAAAGAGACGCGGATGACGACTGAATCGTTCCAACTGTCTGTGCCGGGCGGCGGCGACGCGGCGACGTATCGCGTCCGACGTCTCCCCCGCACTCTGCTCGCTCAGCTCTTTATATTTTACCGCCGGCACCTCCACATGCAGATCGATGCGGTCCAGCAGCGGGCCGGAAATGCGGGAGAGATAGCGCTGGATCAACAGCGGCGTACAATTGCATTGATTATTGGGATCCGTGTGATAGCCGCACGGACAGGGATTCATGGCCGCTGCCAGCATAAATTCGGCCGGATACGTCAATGACAGCATAGCCCGGGCGATGGTCACCTTGCCGTCCTCCAGTGGTTGGCGCATGACTTCAAGCACATTTTTTTTGAACTCGGGCAGTTCATCCAGAAACAGCACGCCGTGATGCGCCAGGCTCACCTCGCCGGGTTTGGGGATTGTGCCGCCGCCGATCAGACCGGCATCGCTGATGGTGCGGCGATCGAAAGGGTCGTGTGGCGATCAGCGCTTCGTCCGCCGACAGCAATCCGGCCACAGAATGGATTTTGGTCGTCTCCAACGCTTCCTGCAGAGTCATGTCAGGTAGAATGGTGGGAATACGCTTGGCCAACATGGTTTTGCCAGAGCCCGGTGGACCGATCATCAGGATGTTGTGACCGCCGGCTGCCGCCACCTCCAGAGCCCGTTTCACATGCTGCTGCCCGCGCACATCGGAAAAATCTTCCCGGTAGACGCGCGTGCGGGAGAAGAGCTGATTCATATCCATGATAAACGGGGCGATGTCAAGCTGACCGTTGAGAAATTGCACGGCCTGATTGAGCGATTGTACCGGGATCACCCGCAGGTCTCTCGCCATGGCCGCCTCCTTGGCGTTCTCAACCGGAAGCAACACACCATCAACCTGACTCTGCGCCGCGCACACGGCGATGGGCAAAGCGCCATGAATGGGACGCAGACTGCCGTCCAGACTCAACTCGCCCAGCAGGACATACTTCTGCAGCCGGTCAGGATGGACTCTTTCCAGCGCGGCCAGTATGCCGACAGCCATAGGCAGATCAAAGGCAGCGCCCTCTTTGCGGATATCCGCAGGCGCCAGATTGACCGTGATCCGTTTAGCCGGCAAATAAAAGCCGGAGTTTTTGATCGCTGCCTGCACCCGCTCCTTGGATTCGCGAACTGCGCCATCCGGCAATCCCACAGTGATGAAACGGGGATCGCCGCTGTCCAGATGCGCCTCTACCTTGACCAGATAGGCGTCAATACCAAGCACTGCGCCGCTGAGAACCTGAGCCAGCATCATAGCTGATCACTCCAATGCCTGCCTAACTCGCTGCAGAAATGTACTGCTTTTCCTTGCAAAAAAAAAGTGATAAAATGGAGCGCCGACTGTTCTGTATAAAGTTGGGCGTCGGCTGCCGATCCTTTAGCGATCCAGATAATGAACGCTTGGAAGAGCGCGCAGGCGTTCAGCCGCCTGTTCCGCAGTCAGGTCCCGCTGAGGTTCCCCCAGCATCTCATAACCGACCATGAATTTTTTTATCGAGGCAGAGCGCAGCAACGGTGGATAGAAATGCGCGTGCACCTGCCAGCAACGGCTGTTCTCCTCGCCTGCAGGGGCGCCATGCCAGCCCATGGTATATGGAAACGAGGTCTCGAAGAGGTTGTCGTATTTAGCCAGCAGGTTTTTAAGCAGGCCCGCCAGACTGCACTTTTCTTCTTCTGTTAACAGATCCAATCGCGGCACGGGCCTTTTGGGCAGTACCAAACATTCGTAAGGCCACACCGCCCAGAACGGAGTCAGAGCCAGCCAGCCCGTATTTTCCAGAATCACCCGCTCGCCGAGGCGCAGCTCTTGTTGTGAATAATCGATCAGCAGAGGCGCGGCATGGGTTTGGTAATAGGCCGTCTGACAGATGGACTCGGCCCTGATTTCGTTGGGGATAAAATCTCCCGCCCAGATCTGTCCGTGGGGATGTGGATTGGAGCATCCCATTATCTCCCCTTTGTTCTCAAAGATCTGCACCCAGGCATAGCTGCCGCTCAGCTCGAGCCATTGACGGCACCAGAGCTCGACTACGCGAAGGATCTCCGACTCGGGCAGCAAGGCCAACGTCTTGTCGTGCTGCGGCGTGTAGCAGATTACCCGGCAGGTGCCGCGGCATCCGGCATAGCGGATCAGTCGGTCATCAACCGTTGTGGCCGG
>JAKJDB010000226.1 GCA_022706175.1 Candidatus Zhuqueibacterota bacterium
TAATCCGATATATTCGTTTTCAATCAACCGGTCCCACTCGATATTGGCGATGGGATCCTCTTCGATATGGTTGGCCTGCTCCAGCGCCAGCAGATAAGCGATGCCGACCGCGGCGGAAGAGCTCAGGCCGCCCACCGGCAAGTTTCCTTCGATCACGCCGACGATGCCATGGGATAACGCGTACTTTTTTTTCAGAGCATAGGCCGCGCCCCGGGCATAATTGCCCCAATCCATCTCCCGTTTGGCCGGAATGTTCTGCAAAGAAAATGAAACCTGACCTGGAAAATTGACGCTGAGCAAACGCACTTCAGGCCTGGGCTGCTCCGCATAAACCAGAAGCACATTGCGGTCCACTGTCATGCCGGTGACCAGACCCAGCTGGTGGTCTACATGTGCGCCCAACGGGCATACGCGGTATGGACTTTTAACCACACGCAGGGATTCGGGCGTCAACTGTGGAAATGAGGATAGTAGGATCGAGCGAAGCTTTTCAATCCGCACATCATCACGCGTTGTGGGCGGCACTCGTGGGTCCTGTTCGTTGATCGGAATGAAAAACAATGGTATCATCTTTTTTGTGATAGAGGGCAAGGAACCGTTGCTGAACCTCTTGCAGAGAAATCGGTGACCGGTCAGGCTCCTCATCACCGGATCCGTTCTCTTTCTTCTCCAACCAGACCAGAGTGGTCAGATCCGCTCGATCGATGTAGAGAATGCCGTTCAGATGGTCGATCTCGTGCTGCAGAACTCGGGCGAAATGATCCTTGGCCTTGATGTGGATGGGTTGACCGTCTGGATCCACGGCTCTAACTTCTACTTTATAGGCGCGCGAGACTTCCGCCTGCAGATGCGGCAGGCTGAGACAGCCCTCCGTCTCCACCACTTTTTTCTCGCTCTGGGCAATGATCTTGGGATTGATCAAAACATATAGATTGTTTTTATCAAGGTCTCGTGCCACCAACACCTGTTTGTCCACGTTCACCTGATTGGCAGCCAGTCCGACCCCATCCTCCGCGTACATCGTCTGAATCAGATCTGCGATAAACGCAGGCGTCACCTCGCCCGCCTGGCAAAGCTTTGCTCGTTTGCGTAGAGTGGGATGGCCGTATTTGATAACCGGCAATAAAGCCATGATCGTCTTCCCTTCAGTAGATGCTTTTATTTTGTTTGGGCGTAACTGCGACCGCCATGGCGGTAAAATCGTCCTGCAATCGGACCTCATTGGTAAAGGATTTGATCGTGCGAAAAGCGTTCCGTAATATGCCTTTTACCGGCAATCGACGCCATTCGCGTAAATTCTCCAACAGGCGTTCTTCACCGAACAACTCCCCCCGTGGGTCCATGGCCTCGGTGATTCCGTCGGTATAGAGAAAGATGAGATCGCCGGGCTGAAGCTGAATGCGTCCTAACTCGTAGGGTGCGTTGTGGACAAAACCGAGCACGGTTCCACCGGCCTCCAGCGGCTGCCATCGGCCATCCGCATGCAGCAGAATCGGGTGACAATGCCCGGCATTGCAATAAAACAGCTCATCCGTCTCCGTGGAAAGCACGCCGTAAAAAAAGGTGACATAGCTTTGATGAGAAATGCGGTCTTTTAACACGTTGTTCAATTCAAAAATCATTTCGTTCACAGGAACCGGCAGGCGCACCATGCTGCGATAGGTTGAATACAGCGTGGCCATGAGCAGAGCGCCGGGTATCCCTTTTCCCGCTACGTCGCCGATAGTGATGCCGATACGCTGGGATGAGAGCTGGATACAGTCGTAGAGATCACCGCCCACAGCCCGGCTTGGGATGTTCAAAGCCGCGAAATCATATCCATCCACCTTTGGCCAACGGCGCGGCAGAAGAACGCGCTGGAGTTGTCTGGCGATGTTCAGCTCGCGTTCCATCTCTTTCTTTTCCATGGCCTCGGCGTAGAGCCAGGCATGGTCGATGGCCACAGCCGCCTGACCGGCGACGGCCTGCACGAGTTTTCGCTGATTCTTTTGAAAGGCCGCCTTTTGATTGCTCTCCAGGTTTAAAACACCCAGAATCCGTTCATGATGAATCAGCGGCACATCCAATTCCGATTGTGTGTCCAGATACATGGGAAAATAGCGAGGATCTTTGGATACATCATGAACCAAAACCGGTTTGTTGTTCTGCAGCACCCATGCACACAAACCCTCCCTCTTTTGAGCAAAGCATCGGTCGTCAAACAGCGGCGCAGGGCCACGATGGACTGTGCGGGCGATGGTTTT
The DNA here is from genome assembly GCA_022706175.1 of Candidatus Zhuqueibacterota bacterium. The sequence continues at coordinate 2,244 of JAKJDB010000226.1, forward strand.
CCCACGCGGATCTAGAAGAAATATCGATCCCTTATCATAGGGGACCACCTGCTGCAGACTGTCTAAAATCGTTTCGAGCAGTTTATCCAAGTCCAGAATGGAGTTGATTTTCCGCGACAAGGCGAGCAACAGATCTTTTTCCAGCGCAATGCGGCGCAACAGGTGGGTCACTCGAGTATGGCGTAGGACCAGCGCTGTTTGTCTTCCAACCTCCAGCAGCAGCGGCGTTCTGTCCTCAAGATGGGCCTGAAAAGAGGCTTGAGCGTCGCATAGCAGTGCACCCCAGAGTTTTCCATCGATATTCAAGGGCAGCAGCACACTTGGGGTCCACTTGATGCCCAGCTTGCGCAAAAAAGCCGATTCACCCAAATTTCGGGCGGTTACAGAGTCGGGCTGAACGAATGGCAGCTCTTGGTCGGAGTTTAAAAGTTTAAAAAGTGGATCAGTCTTACTCAACAAAGCTGCCGGTGCAGCCGGCCGGAATCCTACGGCTTTTTCAAAACTCAGCCATTTATCCATTTCTTTAGTAATCAGGAGAATCGCCCTTTTGGCGCCGCACAAAACAGGCAGCGTTGCCATCACAAATCTCAGCGCACCTTGATAACTGGAGTAATTCGTCAATTCGGCGCTGAACTGTTTGATTTGTTTTTTATAATGTTCTGAACGATTCAGTGGCATGATCACGTGGTTCCATCAAGAGTGTAGAGAGAATAATGCCTGTTGTAGCAGCCTAGCGCAAGATCTCATACTTTTTCGTCCACAGTCTGTTCCGCAGCGTGGTAGGAACTGCGAACCATGGGACCGGCTTGCACATGATCAAATCCCAGTCCCAAACATTGCCGGCGTAGATTAGTAAACTCTTCGGGTGGTAGATAGCGCACCACAGGAAGATGTTCCTTGGACGGCGCCAGGTATTGGCCAAGAGTTAGAATGCGGCATCCAGCCGATCGCAGCGTTTTCGCTGCTTCCAACACCTCCGACTCGCTCTCCCCCAAGCCCAGCATCAAACCGGATTTGGTGACAAACCCTTTAAGAGCTGCATAATGTAATACTTTAAGAGATTGATTGAAATCGGCTTGAGGCCGAACAGTAGAATATAACCTTGGCACAGTTTCCAGGTTATGATTCAACACGTCCGGGCATGCCTCCAGCAAAATATCCAGCGACAACGTATCGCCCTGCAAATCCGGTATCAGGACTTCTATTCGGCAATATGGATTAAGCCGGCGGATCGCTGAGATAGTGGCGTTAAAATGGCCGGCGCCGCCGTCGGGCAAATCGTCCCGGGTAACTGAAGTGACCACAGCATAACGCAGCTTGAGGGTCTGAACTGCCTGGGCGACACGCAAAGGCTCCTCTGCATCAGGGGGATCAGGGCGACCGTGCTCGATGGCGCAAAAACGACAATTTCGGCTGCAGCGTGCGCCCAGGATCATAAACGTGGCCGTTCGGCGCGACCAGCAGTCTCCGATATTGGGACACCGCGCACTAGAGCAGACGGTGTTGAGATTTTTCTCTTGGAGCAGCCGTTTAAGCTCGGGATAATATCCCGTGCCGGGCATCTCCATTTTAAGCCATTTAGGCTTTTGCTTTAGAGTCATGGTTGAAAAATTGGTTCTCATCTCTTGCAGGTGATCACTCTTTCAGCTGACCACGCTGTTGCGGCGCCTGATTCGGAACTATTCTTCGTTCCATTTTTCTCCGCGAATGACAAATTTAACAAAGGCCGCATAGGTCCAGGGCATTTTCTGCTGAAACACAGCGGCAAGTGCCTCCGCATACTGACGAATTTCGAACTGGGCATGTTCTTCCATGCGCAGGCCAAGAAAATTTTGCAGACTGCGTGCATTGATGGTCCAGTAAAATTGGGTGTAAAGAGAGAGCGGCAAAACCAGCCGAGCGTGTTCTCTGGCCACGCCGTTTTCCAGCAGCTCCTGATACAGAGCGTAGGCAGCCTCGTAGGAGGCCGCCATTCTGGCTTTTAACCGTTCGTTCAATGCAGGCGGTAGTTGCTCATACTGATAGTTTTTCGCCTTTTGCGAACGCAGCGATTGCGGCAGACAGAACTCCTCTCTCATCGTGGTGTAACGGCCGGAGATCTCGTTGTAACTGGCCATGCGGTGACGGAACCATTGCCGGGCGACGAATAGCGGGCATTTAATATGAAATTTGAAAACCGAATGTTCAAATGGAGTTTCATGATGATTGGCCAGCAGAAATTGAATCAATTTCTGATCCCGTTCGTCATCGGCTGTTCCCTTTCCGAAGGAGACCCTGGCGGCCTCCACTACCGCCTGGTCTCCGCCCATGAAATCGATCAAGCGGACAAATCCAAAGTCCAATACCGCTGTTCCATGTGTGTTTTCCACCGGCTTTCGCCTCCCAGAATTAACGAGAGTCACTCGAGCTGAAAATTTTCTAAAAGAGCCACGATGCGCTGTAAAAAACGACCTGCCAAAAGGCCGTCGATGATGCGATGGTCATAGGTCAAGCTGAGGTACATCATGCTGCGAATGGCGATATGGTCATCCTGCCATACCACCACTCGTTTTTTGATGGCGCCGGCGCCAAGGATGGCGACCTGTGGTTGATGAATAATCGGCGTTCCGAACAGATTGCCGAATGTACCGATGTTGGTGATGGTAAAGGTGCCTTCCTGCACCTCCTGCGGCGTCAATTGTTTGTTCCGGCTGCGCTGCACGAGATCTTCGATGGTCCTGGCCAGGCCCAGCAGATTCTGCTGATCCGCATGGCGAATGACCGGCACGATGAGCCCTTGCTCCAGTCCCACGGCAATGCCGATGTGGATGGCCTTTTTCAGTATGATTTGATCGCCGTTTACCGATGCGTGCAACAGAGGAAACTCGCGCAGCGCCTGTGCGGCGGCCTGGACAAAGAAGGCGGTAAAAGTCAGCGACACGCGCTCCCGTTTTTCAAATGATTCTTTGACCCGGTCACGGTATGCGACGATGGAGGTCACATCCGCCTCAGCCACCGAAGTGACATGCGCAGCGGTCCGTTTACTGAAAACCATATGCTCGGCGATCCGACGGCGGACATGATCCATGGGAATGATTTTTTCGCT
>JAKJDB010000227.1 GCA_022706175.1 Candidatus Zhuqueibacterota bacterium
GGACGGCAACCGGACGGTGACCGCCTATTTCGCAGAGATCGAGGAGGTCGTCAGCGTGCCATGCATTCCGACCGGGCCTTCGTTCGCTTTCAGAGGGCAGTTGTTGACCTTTTCCGTCGACAGCGCGGCCAGCAACCTTGGCCATGAGATCGAATACGAGTTCGATTGGGGTGATGCCAATTTTTCTGAATGGGGCGCTCGCACCGATCAACAGACGGGCAACATCACCAAAATCACCTCGCCGAATGGTCAATCCGGATTGCCCGGTTGGGGCCGTCTGATGGATTACAAGTCCGGCGATCCGACGGACATCACCCTCGAGGTGACCGGCGGCTATTTCAAGGATACGGCCCAGTTGGGAGCAGAGCCTCAAGCCGGCACCGATGCCTATAAATATTTCAACGGCATCGTCAGTTGCCTTGGGACCATCTCTTATGAAAATAAGCCGGACAGCCCGCTGATCCTCTCTTTGCGCGGCCTGGCGACGAACAAAAAGTACCATCTGGTGTTCTTTTCCAACATCGGCAGCGGCGGCTGGGATCACGCGTCGTCTGTGTCGCTGTCCGGGGCTGTGGGATTCGCCAACGAAAGCTCGAACGGAAAGGATGAAGCTGGCCGGCCGCTCTTCTCCGGCGCCAATGATGCTTCGACCCGTCTTCCTGCGGATAACACCAGCACCGGCTATATCGCCCGATTCACCAACCTGCTGCCGGGCGAGGACGGCGAGGTTGCCTTGCGGATCGACTTTGCCGGAAAATCCGGACAGGAGTACAAGGGCAAGGCTGCCAGCGCTTTGATGCTGCAAGAGTTGGATGCCGTCTCCGGCGACACGTTGATGACCGCGTACAACGATTTCGCCTGGGGGGACGGCAAACGGTCGCACATTTACAAAGCCGCAAGCATCTATTCGGATGGCATCATGGTTCGCGCTCGAGCCCGATGTCGAACTCATCCGGAAATTGTTTCGAACTGGAGCGATGGCCATACGGTGGTCGTCAAAGGGATCACGCTTGCCGTCTCTGCGGACCCGGTAAGCGGCGGACAGGTCAATCAGAGTCCGCAACAGGCTGATTATGATTTCGGCTCCCAGCTCACTTTGAGCGCTGTGGCCGGCACGAACTATCACTTCGGCAGCTGGAATGGCGAGGCGAAGGATACGACATCGGTAAAAACCGTCACCCTCTTTGACGACACCACCATGGTCGCCCATTTTATCCTGACCACTGATGTGGCGAATGCCGGTGATCCAAGCCGCATGAGCTTTCACCTGCAGCAGAATTATCCCAATCCCTTCAATCCCGAGACCTGCATCACTTATCAGATACCTGAGCCGGCCACCGTGGTTCTCAGGGTCTTTAACACCCTTGGACAAGAGATCGCCACGCTGGTCAACGGAACGCAGAGCAGCGGCAATTACCAGATCAGGTGGGATGGCCGGGATTACGCCGGCCGCCAGGTCACCTCAGGTGTTTATCTCTGCCGGTTGGAGGTGGTCAGCAGTGCGCGAAGGTACATCAAGGATATGAAAATGCTTCTGCTGCAATAAATGAATGTATAATGGAAAGATTCGAGTCCAGCCGGCTGTTGATCGGCCGCCGGACTCGAATCAGCATGAGCTGAAATCGAACTTGCTGGATAGTCGCACCGTCATGTAAAAAGCATGCATTAAAAGGTTGTTTTATATTCTGTACCGCTTTGGGATGCCAGCATCGGGAGAGGGTGAAAAATATCAATTAATTAAATGATAATAATAAGTTTAAATTAGGAAAAAAATTGCTTGACTTGTTCGTTTTTTTTGTTTATTGTAAAGCGACGCTGTTATTGAATTGAAACGACCCATACGATAAAAGCGTCATCCTGGCGCAGGAGGAACGTGGAAAGCGCAGCTTAACAGTGCCGTAACTAGGCAATGGTGTTTTGCACAGGCCGTGTCAGCTTGTCCTGTTTTTGTAGAATCGTGTTAGGGAAAGAGATTGCCCATCTGTCGCTATGGCTTGATGGTGTGATTGATAACGCGGTCGGTGCGGTGCAAGTCAGGCAACGACGACGGGCAACGTCCATTCAACGGATTTGCTGGAACTCATCCCGGGGTTAGTTTCACTACTCTTTTTGTTTTTCAAAGCTTAAAATTGTTTGTAACCTTGTGCATGATCCAATTTCCGGCAGAGCATAAATGCCGGATGTATGAACATGGAATCGAGCGAAACCGTGGGGAAACGTGTGATGCTCTTTCTATCATCTTTTTTGGATAAAGTGATGCGCAGGCTCGGCCGTTTTTTTTCTGCCCGGCTGCGGCAGGATGATGGGCAGACGTTGATGGAGTACGCCGTCATTCTGCTGCTCATCGCTCTGGCTGTAATAGCGGCTTTGACTTTTTTCGGCGGCCAGGTACTCGCACTGTACAATCAGGTTGTCGGCAGCTGGCCGTGATCGAATCGCACTTTGTTCATGGCGTTAGCCCTATATTGATAAGCGCGGCAACTGTTTTGTCGGTCATCTCGACTTATTGAAAGGGGGGATGCAAAGGCGTTCTAGCTTCACCAGGCGGTTCCATTTAATTCACTGTCAACCAAAACAAAGGAGTAGAACATGCAAGCAGTCATCAATTTCTTGCGCGGTCTCTTTTCAAAAGAAGAGGGACAGACTTTGGCAGAGTACGCTTTGATTCTGGTGTTGATCGCAATCGCTGTTATCGCCGCTGTAACACTCTTAGGCGGTCAAATTGAAGCTGTTTTTAACGCAATAACGGCTGCGCTTGGTATTGGTGGATAAACAATCAAGGCTTCAACTTTGTTGATCTGGGGACAGGTGAAATTCTAATGTGTGCACTATAGAAGTAAGTTGATGGGGAGCTAGCTTAGGGCCGTTGAGTTTTATTAACTATGCTAACAATTGGTGAATATCTACCTTGGGAAAAAAAGTGCAACAATAGTTCTACCGGTTCCTCGGTAATTATTCTTATCTACAGGCTCAGGAGGCGTTCTGACAGACCTGCATATTCCGGCATTGATTGTTCTTGCTGCAGCGGCTGCCTGGTGGGATCTGCATCAACGGCGCATTCCCAACGGGCTGACCCTGGCGGCGTTTATCGCCGGCATCGGTCTGCACACAGCTGCTGATGGAATGGCAGGCTTGTCCGCCTCTGTGCTCGGAGCAGCGGCGGGAGCGATCCCATTCGCTGTGGTTTACTGGTTAGGCGGCATGGGCGCCGGCGACGTCAAGCTGATGGCCGGCGTCGGCGCCCTGTTCGCCTGGCCTACGATGAGCCTCGCGCTTTTCTGCATTGTCCTTGCCGGCGGCCTGTTAGGGCTGGTCAAAATCAGCGTGCACATTTATCAGCGGCGCGGCAGCACAAAGACCCCTGGCTCTCTGCGGCGGTTGGAATTGCCCTATGGGGTTGCCATCGCTGTGGGAACCTGTTTTACCATTTTTCTGGGAATGATGTGATGAAAAAATTTTGCAAATCGCAAAAAGGCCAGTCCCTGGTCGAATTTGCCCTGGTGATTCCCATATTTATTATGCTTCTCTTCGGCATCATCGAGTTCGGCCGGCTGTGGGAGACCATGAATGTTCTGACCAGCGCCGCCCGGGAAGGCGCCCGCATTGCAGCGGTCACTTCGCCGGACGGGGCGCGCGTCAGAAGCAGTGCGTTGAATTTGCTGGCAGGCAGCGGCCTGACCGGCATCTCTGTCACCATATCCGGCCCCGGCGGAAGCCATGATGTGACCGTAACGGTAAGCGGTACTTATGCACCGTTGACCAATGCGATCATACCCGGCCTGGTCGGCCCTTTTAACCTTACACGCAGTACCACGATGCACTGGGAAGGCTAACCCGGAGACCATAGAATGTTTCTGCTCAAGCTCAAGTACCTGATCCCTCTTGCTGTAGTGGCCGCCCTGCTGGCCACTCTGGGCACCTATTCCTATCTGCAGAATCAGAAAACCTCTCTACAGCGACGCCAGGAAATGGTGCGCACGGTGCTGATCGCCAAAGTCAATCTTCCGGTCGGCACACGACTGGAGGAGAGCATGCTGCAGGTGAAAGAATATCCTCCTGAATTAACGCCTGCCGGCAGTTTTTCCCAGGCCGCAGACCTCGTGGGCCGAGTAACCAAATCCGAGATCTTTGCCGGCGAAGTTGTGCTGGAATCGCGCCTGGCTGTGTCGGGATCCAACAGCGGCTTTGCCGCTGCCATACCGGCGGGTATGCGCGCTATGACTGTGGCGGTCAATGTGGTCAGCGGCGTCAGTGGATTCATCCTGCCCCATGCCCGCGTCGATGTGCTGGCCACGGTTTCCTCCACCGGCGACAAGGAGGAATCCACCACCACCACGATTCTGGAAAACATCGAGGTTTTGGCCGTAGACCAAACCGTTGATACCAAGAACAACGAACCGATCACCGTCAAGTCGGTCACGCTGCTGGTGACTCCGGAGCAGGCGGAAAAGCTGGCTCTGGGAAGTTACGAGGGCAAGCTGCAGTTGGTGCTGCGCAATACCGCTGATCAGGCTGCAGCCGCGCCTTCCGGCGTGCGTCTGAAAGAGCTGATCAACAAAAATAAACCTGTGCAGCCGTCGCCGCAGCCGCGCGTCACGCGCACAGAGCCCGCACCGCCGCCGGCTGTTCAGCCGCAACCGGTTCAAGAACCGCCCAAACAGGTGATCGAGGTCTATCGTTCCAACGTACGTTCCGAAGTGATTCTGGATGAAGGAACCGCGAAAGAGGGCAAGCCGCAAAAGCCGTAAAGGATGCTTGGAAAAGGAGATGTGCAGAATGAGGTTGATTGCTTGTTTACCGTTTGCTCGCCGGCTGCGAGGGGGGTGGTTGACTCGCATCCTCGTGCTGAGCTGGGTTGCTTTTGCCGGTGCGGAACAGATCGAGTCCATTACCATTGAGCCCGGGCATTCGCAGGTGTTGCGTTACAGCCAGGCCATCAGCAAGGTTTCCATCGCCGATCCCGAGATCGCGGACGCCAGCGTGATCTCGGCCTCTCAGCTTGTGCTGATCGGCAAGGCGGAAGGCTCCACCACTCTGATCGTGTGGGATGACCAGGGCAATTACCGGCAGCAGCGCGTCCTGGTGCGCCGGTCCGTGGCCCTGCATCAGGTGATGCTGCGGGTGCGTTTTGTCGAAATCAACCGCATCGCCATCCGCGAGCTGGGACTGGATTTTCTCGTCAAAGATCGCAAGATCGGCAGCGAGCGTGTGGACGTCGGCGGTTTTGCCGGCAATGTGGTCGCTCCCAACGACCCGCTCGGATTGAGTGAAATAGTGGATTTTTTCATCGCCGTGCCGACGCAGAGCCTGACCACCATGATCAAG
>JAKJDB010000228.1 GCA_022706175.1 Candidatus Zhuqueibacterota bacterium
CTGTGGAACACCGCCTATTACACCGTTTTCTCCGTGCCCCTCGGCGTGCCTTTATCGCTGGTCCTGGCTCTGCTGCTGAATCAGAATCTCAAGGGACAAAAGTTTTTTCGCACGATCTTTTTCCTGCCCTCGGTGACCAACATGGTCGCGGTTTCCATTCTGTGGATGTGGATTTTCAATCCCGAATTCGGCCTGTTGAACCGGGCCTTGTCGCTGGTGGGCGTGGCCGGTCCGCTCTGGTTGCAGAGCGAGACCTGGGCCAAACCGGCGTTGATTCTGATGTCCTTGTGGGGGATCGGCGGCGGCATGATCATCACCCTGGCCGCCCTGCAGGGCATCGCGCCGGAACTGTATGAAGCGGCGGAGCTGGATGGCGCACGCGCCTGGCGAAGATTTTTTCACATCACCCTGCCGATGATCTCGCCGGCGCTGTTCTTTAACCTGATCATGAATACCATCGGCTCTTTTCAGGTTTTTACGCAGGCGTTCGTCATGACCGCCTCTTCCGCTGAAGGCAGCGAGGGGGGGCCCAATAACGCCACTCTGTTTTTTGTCCTCTATCTCTATAAAAAAGCGTTTCAGCAGTTTAAAATGGGCTATGCGTCCACGCTCGCCTGGATTTTGTTCGTCGTCATTCTGTTTTTTACCATTCTGCAGTTCCGCCTTTCCCGCCGCTGGGTTTATTATGAATCCGGAGGGAACAGGGGATGATGACCAATCGGCCTTCGCTGTGGCACTGGGTTTCAAACGGTGTTTTTTATCTGGGCATGATTATGCTGAGTCTGGTCTTTCTGGCGCCGGTCCTATGGCTACTTTCCTCATCGCTGCAGAGCCTGACCGGTGTTTTCAGCGTGCCCTATCAATGGATTCCGCAATCGTTGCATTGGGAGAATTACCGCAGCGTGTTGACCGTGCTGCCGTTTGTCCGCTATTTCGGCAATACGCTTCTCATCACCGGCCTGGTTCTACTCGGCACCTTGACCTCCAGCTCCATGGTCGCCTATGGCTTCAGCCGGCTGAAATTCCGCGGCAGGCAGACGATGTTCAGCCTGTGCATCGCCACCATGCTGTTGCCCGGTCAGGTGACCATGATTCCCCTGTACATTCTTTTTGCCCGATTGGGCTGGGTGGACACGCTGCTGCCCTTGATCGTGCCGGCGTTTTTTGGCTCGCCGTTCTACATCTTTTTATTGCGGCAGTTTTTTCTCACCATCCCCTTTGACTATGACGAAGCCGCGCGGCTGGACGGCGCCGGTCCCTGGCGCATCTACTGGCATATCATTTTGCCGCAGTCCAAGCCGGCGCTGGCCACGGTGATGGTGTTCAGCTTTATCGGCGTTTGGAATGATTTTTTCAATCCATTGATTTACATCAATTCATTTGAAAAGGCCACGCTGACCCTGGGCTTGAATTTTCTCAAAACTCAGATCATCGGTTCCGGGGTCACCCAGTGGCCGGTTCTCATGGCCGCCGCGGTGCTGGTGCTGATACCCAATGTGCTGATTTTTTTCCTGGCGCAGCGCCATTTTATCAAAGGGATCAACGTCGGCGGCCTGCGCGGATAACTATTGGCAAGGAGACGATATGTTCTACCGTTTTTGCGCAGGGGTGATGTTGCTGATGCTGTTTGTCTGGTCCGATCCCTGCGTATGCCAGGAGACCGCGGCTCAGATCGATTCCGCACTGGCGCGGTGGATTGAGCTATCAGATGGATCCACTGCCAGCATCCGCTTTTGTTTTTCCCGGGGCATAGAAAAAATGGATCAACGGCTCAATGCGCTGTACCGGTCCCTGTTGGGAAAACTGAACGAAGAGCAGAAAACGCTGTTGCGCGACAGCCAGCGCAAATGGCTGGCTTTTCGCGAGGCTGAGGCAAAACTGGCTTCCGCTGTGGATCCCAACGCCGGCGGCTCGCTGGCGTTGATCGCAGACGACTCTTTTCAATTCGAGATGCTCAAAAAGCGGGTGCGGGATTTTGAGGCGTTTTTAAACCAGGAGAATCTGCGCTAAGTGGAAAAAGGGCCGAAACTGGCTTTTAAACATACGGGCCCGGCCGATGGCCTGCTATTCGATCGAAGAGAGCTCATCGCCGAGATACGCGGTCTGCAACTGTGCCAGGCGCGCTTTCAGCCGCAAGGCCCGCTGATCATCGGCAACCAGGTGCCCATGCCGCTCTACTGGTGGCAGTACCAGGACCATGAAAATCCCGATCACCATGTGGGCCACAACGCCAGACTGGACCTAGTGGCCCAGGCGCCGGACAAAGTCACGCTGCTGGCGCTGGGCCATCATGCCGCCGGATTGGTCAGCCGCTATCGGATCACAGTGACATGGTCTGAGGAGCTGAAAAGTTATCGTTTTCACATCAACGCCCGACTGCACATTCCCTACGGCAGCAGCTGGCGCGTACTGCGCAATCCCAGCCATGGCGAGATCGAGTTCTGCAATGTCTGGCCTGAAGGATCATTCAGTATCGAGCCGGGCGTCGGCAAACGCTATCAGGCCTGTTATGTCCTGGGCCCTGAAACCGCCCGCCGCATTCCGCACCATCATCTGGAGACCGACGACAAGCACAATATTCTGCTTGGCCGGAATGATCGCATGCTGTGGATGCTGGAAGAGGTCAATCCGGTTTTTGAGCTGCGGTCGCCAGCGCCGGTGCTGGCCGGGCTGTGCGCATATATGTGGGATGCCCATTTCGGCTATCGTGCGACACACCCGGGACAGACGGAGCACTCGGTGCACGGCCCTGCAGACTATCAGGCGGATTTCTCTATCTATGCGCTGACGCGACCCGCCGCTGCTGCAGCAGTCCGCCAGGCCACCGAGCTGCCCGCCGACGCTCTGCAAGAACATCCGCTGTACCTCTCCGGCGTGAACACTTTTTCCCAGACCCTTCTGGACTATCCAGAGCAGCTGGCCTCTTTATGGCCATGGTCTCATGAAGGAGTAGAAGGGGCCAGCCGTTTTTTCCAAGATCGCACCAGCGGGTTTGACGATACCTATTCGCTGTGTATTGAAAACAGCCGCGCTGTCGATTCACGCTGGCTGGCGACGACCCTCGGTCCGGCCTTTGGCGAACCTCCGTTCCCGGATCATGCGCGTTACCGGTTGTCCGGGTATGTCAGAACCGAAGCGGTGGAACACGGCGCCGGGCTGGCCATACGGCTGCATCGTCCCGGTCACGGCGATGTGTTCAAACCGCAAGACTATGAGCTGTTTGCAAGTACGACCATGGCCTTCGGCACAGCAGAGTGGCGTTACCTGCAGGTGGAGACACCGTGCATCTCACCGGCGCCGGATCGTCTTCATCTGCTGTTGAATCTTTTCGGCAGGGGAAAATGCTGGTTTGATAATGTACGGTTGGAAATTCTCTGCTTTGGTATCACAGAAAAAGCAGAACCCTAAAAACGGAGGGCAAACAAATGGAACAGTCTGATTCAACGACAGCCGTTCCTGGACCGTCCGCATTTCAGTTTGGCACTGTTTGGCAACGATTGTTCTGGAGCGGACTTTTTGCCGTGGCCATGGGACTGCTGGAGGCCATCTGCGTCGTCTATTTACGGCGATTGATTTTTCCCGATGGAATGGATCGCATCCGTGCGCCGGTTCCGTTCAGCCATGCGCGCATCGAAGTGTTGCGTGAACTGTGCACCATGCTCATGCTGTGGACCACGGCGTGGTTGGCGGGCTTTAGCCTGAGATCCCGGATCGCGGTTTTCTTTTATCTGTTCGGCATCTGGGATATCCTCTACTATGTTGGATTGAAGTGGTTCGTCGCATGGCCCTCTTCGTGGCTCGAGTGGGACTGTCTATTTTAATTCCTGTGACCTGGTACGGACCGGTGCTGGCGCCGGTTCTGATCAGCCTTTCTTTTATCACTGCCGGCAGTCTGGTCCTGGTCCGCGAGGCCTCCGGTTCACCGCTGCGTTTTTCTCCCTTGGCCGTCTGGCTGCCTGTCTCGGGCGCTGCACTCTGGCTGGCGTCGTTCCTCAAAGACAGCAAACATATCCAACTGCACGGTTACGAAGGGGTGAGTTACTCCTGGGTGCTGTTTATGCTGGGCATGGCTTTGTGCTTGGCTGGATTGTGGCTGGCTTTGACTGGAGCTGCACAAGGAAAGAAATAGACCAGAATGGAAGAGGGAAGGCCTGAGCGACGTGCCCAGGCTGTGCAGTCTTTGTTGCCGAAGCGTGGTTTTCCTATGCAACGTCAGCCATGATCGCACGATTGGCCTGTTGCATCCGCTGCCAAAGTGCTTCCAGCTGAGACTCTTTCGGACCGAGCGGATGGATGAGCATGGCGGTTTTGATCAGGTCATCCCGCTGTGCGGCATATCCGTTGATGACCAGCCGCTCCACATTTTTAATCGTATGGATCAATCCGCTGGTCGCCGGATGACAGACGCCGAGCGGGATCGGCACAGGTCCGTTCTTTCTTATTCGGGCCGGTATCTCCAAAATATAATCGTCCGGCAGGTCGGTGATGGCGCCGTTGTTGCGGGTGTTGACGATGTGTACGGTGTCGCGGTCCAGCGCCATGTCGCGCATCAGCCCGGTGGCCACCGTGGAATACATAAAGCCGCCGCGCTGGCTGAGCAGCTCCGGTTTTTCGTCCAACTCTTCGCGGCTGTAGAGCTGCAGCAGCTGCTCCTCGATCCGTTGGATCACCTCCCCGCGGGTTCCCTGTGCATCGCGCTCCTGCCTCTCAGCCTCCAGCATGCGGTCGGTCATATAGTAATAGCGCAGATAGGGATTGGGCAACAGTTTGAGCTGGGCGATGAATTGTGGTTCATAATCATTCTGCGGAATGTTTTTCATGTTCAGCCTGAACCGGTCCCACATCTCGGCCGTGCGGTCCTGATCCCGTATACGCACCTTTTCCACCCAGGAGAGGTGATTGAGTCCATAGTATTTCAGGAACACCTGGTCCGGTTCACAGGCGAACGCCTTGGCGGATTCCAGCACGAATTCGATGGGCACGTTGCACAGACCGATGCAGCGCTCATGGTGCAGATGGTTGACCATGAACTCGGTCAAGGCGCCCGAGGGATTGGAGAAATTGATGATCCAGGCCCGAGGGGCGGTCTGTTCGATCAGATTCACATACTGTTCAATGATCGGAAAAGCGCGCAGGCTGCAGGCCAGCCCGCCCATGCCGGTGGTCTCCTGTCCGATCAGGCCGAACTCCAGAGGTATTTTTTCATCCTGAATGCGGCCCTGCAGCAGCCCGGCGCGAAACTGAAAAATGATGAAATCCGCATCCTGCAGCGCGGCCCGTGCGTCATAGGTTCTGCGCAGCAGGGCCCCTTG
>JAKJDB010000229.1 GCA_022706175.1 Candidatus Zhuqueibacterota bacterium
ATTTTTCGTGAAGTGTTTGGCGGCGGCGGCTTTGGCGATCTGTTCAACATGGCCGGCGGCGGCCGGCGTACGGTGCAGCGTGGTGCGGACCTGCAGATCCGTCTCAAGCTGACGCTGGAGGAGATCGCCTCCGGCGTATCCAAAAAGCTGAAAATCAAAAAAATGGTCCGCTGTGAACGCTGTGACGGCAGCGGCGCCAAGGCCGGCACAACGCCCACCACCTGCCCGCAGTGCCAGGGGCGCGGCGAAGTGGCCTACCGCCAGGGATTCTTTACCGTCAGCCGCACCTGCGATCGCTGTCACGGCGAAGGCAAAATCAACAGCCAGCCCTGCAGCGAATGCCGGGGAGACGGCCGCGTGCGCGGCGAAACCACGATGGAAGTGGAAATTCCGGCCGGTGTGGCAGAGGGACAATTCATCACTCTGCGCAATGCAGGAAACGCCGGGCCGCGTAAAGGGCCTCCGGGCGACGCGCTCGTCATTATCGAGGAAGAGCCGCACGCGCAGTTTGACCGGCATGGCAACGATCTGGTATGTCATCTGGTGTTGAGTTTTAGCCAAGCGGCCCTGGGCGATGAGGTGGAAGTGCCGACGATCACCGGGAAAGCGAAAATTCAGATCGCCCCGGGCACGCAGAGCGGCAAAATTTTACGCATGCGCGGCAAGGGACTGCCGTTTTTGCAGGGCAACGGCAAAGGGGATCAGTTGATCCGGGTCCAGGTGTTCACGCCGACGAAACTGACCGAGAAAGAGAAGCAGCTCTTTAAAGAGTTGGCCCAGCAGGAAAACACCAAGCCCAACAAAGAGGATCGTTCGTTTTTCGAGAAAATGAAGGAAGCGATTCTCTAGCCGGCCGGAACCACTTTCGTAAGATTCCGCGTTTTGCGGGATTGTGCTTTTTCGAAAGCCGGGATTCACCGTCATGTTTTCGCTCAGTAAAAAAGAAGAAAAGTTTTTACTGATTTTTTTGCCCTTGTTTCTGCTCGGCTGTCTGCTGCAGCTCTATCGTAAAACCGCCGCTGAAACGGTACGAGACGATTGGCGTGCGGAGCAGACCATGGCTTACAGGGCGTTACAGGCGCCGCGGTCAACCCAGGCGACAACGCCGCTGGGGGAGCAAAAGCAGCGGCTTTTGTCCGGCAAGATCAACATCAATCAGGCCACGGAGAGCGAGATAGCCCGGCTGCCGCGGATCGGCCCGGTTTTGGCGCAGCGCATCGTCGCCTACCGGCTGGAGCACGGATCGTTTCAGTCGACGACAGATCTGCTGAAGGTGAAGGGCATCGGTAAAAAAACCTTGGTAAGGATCGAGGCCTATCTGGCGATCGAATAGAAAAACTCCTTGGAAGGGGTGGCGCAAAAGCTATGGAAAAATCAAGCACGCAAATCGGCATGACCTTTCATCAAGATCGAATTCATTATGTCGTGGTTACCTTTGATCCGGCGCCGCTGTTGTCGGCGGCCGGCGAAATCCCGCTGAACCGACGCTTTGATTACAGCGCCTGTCAGGATGAGGAGCAAATCCTTCGTCAATCTGCGGCCATCTCGTCGATGCTGGAAGCCCGTGGGATCGTAGAAGGCCAGGCGGCGCTGGCCGTTGATCAGGGCTATCTGCTGTTAAAACGGCTGCGCGTGGACCGGGGTTTGAGCGAAAGCGATCTCCGGCAGCATATCGAATGGGAGATGGAGCAGTTTTTAGCAGCCCCGCGCGATGAATACAACGTCAGCTATGAACGGGTGCCGGTGGAGACCGAGACGATGGAGGGGTACATCGTGGCCGCGATGCGCAAGGTCATCCTGCAGCACCTGCAGGCGATATTTGCCAGGACGCGGTTGTCGCTGCGACAGGTGGATGTGGATGTGTTGAGCGCTGCCCGGGGATTGGTTGTGGGGGCCGACCAATTGGCCGAAGGCCTGTCCATCTTTATGCGCCACGGGGACGCCAAGCTGTATTTATCCCTGATGCGGAACGGAGCTCTTTTGTCGTCGCAGATTTCCACCTTGCGCACCGAGCTGCAGCCCAAGACATCGAACCCGTCTCGGGCTGAAGAGATCGCCGGCTTTATGAACGACGAGATTTTGCGCCTGCTGGATACGCTCGGCGATGAGGTGCTGTTGAAAAATATCGACCAACTGTACTTTGCGGAAACGGATTTCAGCCGCGAAGTGCTGGGCGCGTTGCAGCCGCTGATGCGGACTACGGAATTCGTCATGATCGATCCGTTGCGCAAACTGCACCATACGCTGAGTCCTGCAGAGCAGCAGCTTGTGCGCGCACAGGCGGGCTCCTTTTTATCGATGATCGGTATGTTTTTTTCATGATGGTTCACCTGCGTATCAACTGGATGGGGATCGTATGAATTTATTGATAGATCAGCGGGAGATGGCCGAAGCCGAAGCGGCGCCGGAACCGCAGCCGTTTGAGTATGAACCGGCGCCGACGATGGAGGAGCCGATATTCGAACAGCCTTCGCGCGGAGCCTCTTTGGATTATCTAGAGTATGAACGGCCGCAAAAAAGCAGAAGCTACTTTTTTCCTGTTTTTATGATTCTCCTGCTGCTCGCCGCCATTGCCGCAGCCACTTATTTCGGTTTTTTTTACAAGCCGGGAGATCTGGACTTTATCAAACGGTTGGGCAAACGCAGCGAGCGCCCAGTAAGCATGGCGCCGCCGCAGGAAAAACCGGCGCCGACTATCCCAGCGACGAGCGACACCGTTTCAACCACAGCCACTGCTGAAACGCCTGCCGGCTCGGTCCCGCCAATTGTGGACGAGCCGACCGTGACGGCGCCACCTGCGATAACGCCGAAGGTTACGGAACCGGTGCGGACGGACGGCGATGCGCTGGCCACGGTCATAATGGTTTTCTCCAAGATCATTGCCGCCACGCCGCCGGCGGTCAAGCTGGGCACACTGGTGATGGATGAGAGCTCTTTTTCCCTGGAGGTGTCCAACCCCGACCGGCCGACGCTGGAAAAGCTGTACGCAGATCTACAGCAGCAGATCCCCTGCGAGTTTACCGCCTCCCCGACCGCCGGTCAAACAGGCAGCATGCGCACCCTCATGACTGCGACGTTTGCATCGCCGGCATCGTCGGGCTGGTCCCAAGTCGGCCTGAACGCTGAAACGGTCAGTGCGGAAATCCGTAAACTTGCTCAGGCTGCCGGTCTGTCGGTGGTGGAGATCACACCGCAAAAGACCATTACCAAAAACAACAGCAGCCGCACGCCGATCTTTATCAAAGTTCGCGGCGATCAGTCCAAGTTCGAAGCATTCGGCCGGCAGCTGGTTGCCAAGGGCTGGAACCTGCAGGTCGCCAAACTGATTCTGCTGGACTCCCGGGAGACAGCCTCGACCTTTGTGCTGCGTCTGGAACTGGCCCGGCCGGCCTAGTCTCAAGATCCATGCGCATCATTGCCGGACAATACAAAGGACGGAAGCTGGTCACGGCAAAAGGGGAGTGGCTGCGGCCCACCTCTGATCGCAATCGCGAATTCATCTTTTCCTATCTTGGTGCGCTGGTTCATGAGGCCACAGTCCTGGATCTGTTTGCCGGGACCGGCGGCCTGGGAATCGAAGCGTTGAGCCGGGGCGCACGTTCCGCTGTTTTTGTGGACCATTCGATTCAAGCCGTAGAGTTGATCAGAAAAAACCTTGTCTGGGTGGCGCAGCCGACGGAGGTGTTCCGCATGGAGGCGCGCAGATTTTTGCAAAAGACGGCAACGCCGGTAGACCTCCTTTTTGCCGATCCGCCCTACCGATTCGACGCTTTCGATGAACTCATGCGGCTCATTCTTGACCGGCGGCTTTTAACCGAACAGGGGCTGCTGATCTATGAATCCGGCTCTCGCAATCCATTGCCGGCGGTTCCGGGCTTTTATGAGAAGAAGCAAAAAGGGTTGGGAGACACCAGGGTACTTTTTTATGGAGTCCGCTATGAGAACTGAACGAACCGCCATCTATCCGGGCTCTTTTGATCCGATCACCTATGGGCATATCGACATCATCAAAAGGGCGGTCACTCTGTTCGACCGTGTGATCGTTGCGGTGGCACGCAACATGAACAAATCGCCGATGTTCACCGAGGCCGAGCGTCGCGAGATGATTTTGGAAGCAGTGCACGACATCCCCAGCGTGGAGGTGGACAGTTTCTCCGGGCTGCTGGTGAACTATGCGCAATCCGTGTCCGCCCAGGCGGTGATTCGCGGCCTGCGCGCCATCTCTGATTTCGAATATGAGCTGCAGATGGCCCTGGTCAACCGGAAATTGGACGAGAGCCTGGTGACCGTGTTTTTAATGCCCCATGAGAAATACACGTATTTGAATTCCAGCATTGTTAAGGAACTGGCTAAATTCGGCGGCGAGGTGTCCTGCTTTGTTCCGCCATTTGTCAAAGAACGGTTGGTGAATAAACTGAGGGATGCATGAAAATTCTAGACCAGATACAGCAGAAAGCGGCCGCCTCGATCAAAAAAATCGTATTCCCAGAGGGGGAGGATGAACGGACCATCGTTGCCGCCGGCCAATGTGTAGCGAAAAAACTGGTTATTCCTGTTTTGCTGGGCAACCGGGAAAAGATCCTGGCAAGCGCACGAGCGCTGAACGTCGATCTCAGCCGGGTTCAGATAGTAGATCCAGCGGTCGATCCGGCCGGCGACGAGTTCGCACAGATCCTTTACGAGCTGCGCAAACATAAAGGGCTCGATCTGGACACTGCGGCCAAGACGGTCAAAATGCCCCTGTTTTTCGGCGCGCTGATGGTGCGCAAGGGGTTGGTCTCCGCCAGCGTAGCCGGCGCGGTGCACACCACCGGCGATGTCATGCGTGCAGCCATTCAGGCCATCGGCGTGGCGCCGGGGTTTTCTGTGGTGTCGAGCACTTTTCTCATGGTGCTTCCGGACGAAAGGGCGCTGACCTACGCGGACTGCGCGGTTGTTCCCAACCCGACGGCTGAACAGCTGGCGGACATCGCCCTGGCCTCGGCAGACACACACCGAAGCCTGACCGGCGAAGAGCCGTTGGTGGCCATGCTCTCGTTTTCCACCAAAGGGAGCGCCAGCCATGAACTTGTGGATAAAGTGGTAAAGGCCACGCAAATCGTGCAGGAGAAAAACCCCAACCTGCGCATTGACGGGGAGTTGCAGGCAGATGCCGCCCTGGTCGAGGGTGTGGGCAAACGGAAGGCGCCCGGCAGCCCGGTGGCCGGCAAGGCGAATGTGCTGATCTTTCCGGATCTGCAGGCGGGCAACATCGCCTACAAGCTTACGGAGCGTTTGGCTGGCGCTCAGGCTATCGGGCCGATT
>JAKJDB010000230.1 GCA_022706175.1 Candidatus Zhuqueibacterota bacterium
CGGTCAGGACGTTGCCCGGTTCTTTCCATCTGCAGCAGAACTTTCCCAATCCGTTCAACCCGACCACCGAGATCAGCTACGAGATCCCACAGACCAGCCATGTTCGGTTGGAAATCCTCTCCACTCTGGGACAATGCGTTGCGGTGCCGGTGGACGAGGTCCAGACGGGAGGAAGCCACATCGCTCGCTACCGAGCCTCATCCCTGCCCGCCGGGCTGTATTTCTATCGGCTGACCGTTGACGGTTTTTCACTGCAGAAAAAAATGCTGCTGGTGAAATAACATCGATCAGGAAGGAGCTGCACGGCATTTTTTTGTCTCAATGTTGATGCTGAGGAAAACCCTTCCGGAACGCAGAGCTCCAGCTTCGCATCCTGTATCCGCGGACGGGGACGTCCGCGCCCCCTGAAATCATTCTGGAGCGCAGAGCTCCAGCTCCGCGTCTAAAAACGATTGCTTGCTTGGAATCGCCATTCTGGAACACAGAGCTCCAGCTCTACGTCAAGTATTCGCGGACGGGGACGTCTGCGCTCAAAAACCATTCCGCTGTTCTCTTAATCCCCCGGCACTATGGCCCGTACTTTTTCAGCCGCTTCAGGATATCCTCCACCGGCAGCGGCAAAGGTGTCCATCACGATTAGCGGCCACACCCGCGGCAAAGTGCTGCATAAACGTGCGCCTCGCGATCGATCGGTTTCTCATGACCTATTTACCTTCCAAATTTGTGAACTCGGGCACTCAGCCGATCCCCTCTCCCTGCCTATGCTGCCATAAGCGTGTTAATCAAATCAGCATGAACCCGATAAATTTTTTCCCATAAACAGGCTCACCATCCGGCCATAATGTACAGATGAGAAAAAAAGATGCAAACCAACCCTTTGATAATATTTCTTGTTTTTGCAGCGAGGATTGGGTAATTTTTACTTTTCCCATCATCGGCGTGTTGAATCATTTTTACGGATCTTGGCCGCTCTGGTGCTGTTGATCAAACGAAAAGAGCGATCTGTTTGGATGAAAGGCTTTGAGAGATCCTTCCGCAAACCGGGTTCAAAACCAGTGTTCGCTTCCGGAGATTTTTTTCATGTTCAAAAAAACTCGCTGGATCCTGTGCTGCATGCTTTTGCCTCTTTCCGCTGCCTTTTCGCAGCCGATCCTCTACTCAGTTGAATACGGCGACAAGCCCGCTCAACCGCCGTCTCTGAATCCGGTTTTCCATTCCAGCTATCTGGGATTTGAAAACGTCCGCGTCGTGCTGGACAACTGGTATTACGCCAGCCGGAAACGGGCGGATTCTGTTAAAGCGGATGCGTTCCTGATTCCCGGCGGCAGCACCTCGGATGTGCCTTTCTACGACGGCAGTCTGGACTCTTATGTGGCGCTGCTGCAGAATCCAGGCCGTCCGTCGCTGGGATTTTGCGCCGGCCTGCAATTTTTACTCATGGCGCGCGGCGGCATCTGCTCGCCGCGCAGCGGCGAACGCGGGGATCAATCAGCGACGATTTACGTCTGGGATGACATTCTATCCGGCTGTCCCAATCCCTACAGCGACCGGGCGGCGCACACCTACAGCATTGCAGACATGCCGAGCGACTATGTCAACCTGGCCTCCACCCGCACCTGTTATGTGACCTTCGTACGCCATAAAACCATGCCGCTCTATGGCACCCAGCTGCACATCGAACGCATGAGCAACGCCAACAGCGCCGGTCCGGCGATCCTGGCCAATTTCCGAAACCGGATCATGACGCGTAAATTTCACGGCCTTGCGGAGGCGACGGGCTTTCCCGGCCAACCCGGCCGGGTTCGGCTGACCTGGTGGCCGGCAAAAACCGACGAGCCGGTGATCTATCAGCTGTTTTACAGCCAGGACTCGAGCGCGCTCAATTTCGACTCGCCGCAAGGACAAACCACGGCCACTGAATTCCACCTCAGCGGCCTGGATCCAACGGCCACCTATTATTTTGCCGTCCGCGTCCTGTGCCCCTCATGGGTGGATAGCAACCGGACCATCGGCGTCCTGAAACCCGATGGCCACCGCACTCTGACCTTTCAAAACGGCAAAGCGATCGATGGGGTGATTTACCGCGACGGCGAAGCGACGACGCTGCACCCGGACTTTCCCAACAGCAATTACGGGCAGCTGGGAGCGCCGGGAAAAGGACAACTCATCTGGTGGCATTCCGGATTGGTGCAGTTCAAAGGATTGGAGCGTCAGCTGGCGGGCAAAAAGATCATCGCCGGCCGAGTCTCATTTCTATTTGTCGGCGGGGTGACGGATCAAACCAACGCGGCGCATGTCGCCGATATCTCGATCTATCGGGTGCTCAAGCCCTGGAACGAGGGGATCGGTTACACCCACGCCAGCGCGCGAACCGGTGAGGCGACATGGAATTCAGCACAGCATAACCTTCTCTCCTGGGAAGCGGCCGGCTGCCGGGGCCGCAGCGACCGGACGCCGAATCCTCTCGCCTGTTTTTCGATCAAAGGCAACGGCGAAGGAATCGCCTTTGATGGAACCGTTCCGCTGCCGGCTGATTTGATCCAGACCTGGGTGGATTTCCCTGACAGCAACTGCGGGTTGTTGTACGAAAAGATCGACACCTATCCATCAGCCGATGCCTTTTATTTTCTCGATGACGATGACGATTGGTTCATGAATCACCCTCGACTGATCGTCCAGTATCTGGATGAAAACGGAACGATGGCGGTCAGGCATGAGGGAGATGGTAAGCCCGCTGCGTTTTCAGTGCAGCAGAATTATCCCAATCCCTTCAACCAATCCACCATTCTGCCGATCGAACTGGAAAAAAGACGGCCGATCAAGCTGGAGATTCACGATCTGCAGGGGCGGTTGGTCTGTTGCCTGTTTGATGGCACTCTGGCGCAGGGCCTTCACTCTTTCACCTGGAACGGACGAAACGCACAGGGCCGGCCGGCAAGCAGCGGAGTGTATCTCTTCAGCCTGAGAAGCGGCAGTGAACGTCTGGTCAGACGCATGTTGCTGATGCGCTAGGATCAGCGGGGCCTCGCCACCGCCTGCACGCAATCGAGCATCTCCTTGCGGAAGGCCAGCAGCCTGCTTTCATGGCTGCTGGCATCGATCACGCTTCGGCCGAGTCCGATCTTCATCTCCGCATAGCTCGGATCCACCAAGTCCGGCAGACTCGTGTCGAACAGATGCGCCAATTTTTTATTCGTGGCGGCGTCGGTTTTTCCCGCCCATTCGCGCAGCGCGGTTAAAATCCTAAAGTCCTCCAGTCCTTCGCGCACCGCCTCCCACCTACGGCTGGTCACCGGTTTGTTGCGCCCCGGATAGACCAAACGGTATTCAAACTCGTTGCGCATCCACGGATCTTCGCTGCCGGAATTATAACACCAGTACCCGATCCCTGTCGCTTGATGGCGGAAAGCGTAAAGCGCGGCGTTGCGAAACTCGGCCAGAAGGTTGGTGTTTTTAATGTTGGCGCCCACCGGTCGGGAATATCCATAGCTGCAGTTGTAGGACCAGAGATGTTTCCCGCTGGCGCGCACGACCTTCATGACCGGCGAATCCTCCGCCAGCATGTCGATGCCCGGCACCCAGATGTCCAGCACCGGCGCCATGGCCTGAAACATCGGCAGTTCACCGCCGCCGTCCATATAGATCATGATTTCCGGATTGATCTCGCGCACCATTTTACCAAAGGCCACCAACTGATGGACATATTGCCAGCCATGGCCGCCGGGTTCATCAATGGGATAAAGAGCGAAATGCTCAAGATCAAAACCCTGCCGCTGCATGTACGGAACCAGATGGTGAAGATATTCTGCCAAATTTTGCCGGTACAGTCCGCTGCCGAATTCCCCTTTCAGGGCAGGAAAGCCGCTGAGCAGGGCCACAACATCGTGGCCTTTGAACCCAGCAAGGATGGGGTCCAACCTGGAGAAATCCGCTTGAGTGTAATGAGAGGCGGCATCGTGCTGCGGCGTCCCATGCGGCACCGTGAACACATTGTTGCCGTGATCGAGCAGATCCTGCAATTCAGCGCCCTGGTTGGGCGACCAGGTGCACAACCGGACGGCCCCAGAGGGCGCCATCGTGAACGGTAGAACCTCCAGCGTCACCTGAACCCGCGTCTCCGGCGCCGGCACCCCGTGAGGATTAGCCGGCGCCTCCATCACGCCCGCGCCGTTCAACGCCTGAAAAACCGCAGTCAGGACGTGCTGCCCAGGCTTGACGTCGCCGATCTGTATATCCAGCCATATCTCCCGCGTGGTCAACGACGGAATGCTGATGACGGCGGATTCATCAAGCTCCGGCAATGCATCCCAGGCCTCCTCCCCCTGTGAGGTGGGGATAGGAATGGAATAATGGGGTGTGACCTTCAGCCCGGCCGAAGGCTGCGGCAACTGCACACGCACTTGCAGCGTGCGATCGGTGATGTTAAAAAGCTTGATCGAGACCGGCTCATGTTCTCCCACCACCACCGTGCGATGGACCTGCAGAGGATTTTCGACGATGTCCGGCATTTGCTCATGCAGCCTCCGGTTCTCCCACATAAAGCCGGCAAAAGCGATCAGACTGGCGGAGGAGTCGGTGCAACCGGCTTGCTCGACCAGGGCGGCCGTTTTTAAGGCCCGTCGGGACCGGCTCACCAAAGCCCCGGTCTTCCGCAGAGTCTGCTCGACCATCAAGGCGTCATCCGCCGAAACCGCCTGTTGCCGCGGCGCCAGATCCGCGGCTGCTTTTTCTAAAGCATCGGCCTCCCGGCGCAGCGCGACGGCGGACAGCGGCAGTTTGTCATCCACTGTATTCGCAGCGGCGTTGAGGCCGACCGCGGCACGCGTCACCAGGGCCTGGTCATTGACAAAGGGCTGCAAAAACACTTTCTTTTCACCGCTTACCAGCTTTTCACCTCGCGCAGTCTGCAAGGTCCAGGCGAACTCGTAGGAACCAGGCATGGTCACTTGCAGAGGCAGGTTCAGCGTGCCGGTTCTGGAAACAATCTGAGTGGCGGCGGTGGCTTTACTGCCATCCGGCCGAACGCAAACCACCGACGCCTGCAGGGGTATCGTGGATGGATGTGGATTGAAAACGGAAAAGGATATCTCTTCTCCGGCGACAATTTGATTCCAGAGCAGATTCTTCGGCGTCATGGAAGTTGCTTGAGATTGGCTCAACCCAAACCAGGCGGCGGTGTTATGATCGTCCTTCCGGTACGACGTCCAATGCGCCCTGCTGGTTTTACGCGCCCTGGTCGCAAAGCAATAGGTGAGGCCGGATTCACTGCCGG
>JAKJDB010000231.1 GCA_022706175.1 Candidatus Zhuqueibacterota bacterium
CAAGGACGGTCAACCGCTGGGCATCGCCATGATTCATCATCCGGGCAGCGTCAACTATCCCACCTTTTGGCATGCCCGTGGCTATGGCCTGTTCGCTGCCAATCCATTGGGTCAGGAGACCTTCGAATGGGATCGCAAGGTGGAAAACCCCAAGGCTTTTCGCCTGACTCTGGCAAAAGGGGAGCACGCCTGGTTCAAGTTCCTCGTGGTGGTGTACGACGGCGCCATGGACAAAGCGGCGGTCGACGCCATCGCAGCAGACTATGCCAAGACCAGGTGATCGTCCGGCCCCGGCAGCGCTAAAGTTCAATTGATGCGCAACAGCAACCCTTTGAGGTAGCGGCCTTCATGGTGCGCCAATAGAAAGGGGTGATCCGGCCCTGGTCCCAGCACTTTAAGAACTTGGGCGGACCGGCCGGCATCCTGAACAGCGGAGAGGACGATCTTTTGGAATAGGGGTTCGTCCACATGGTTGGAGCAGGAAAAGGTCAACAACAGACCGTCGGGCTTTAAACGTTTTACAGCCTGCAGATTGATATCCTTGTAACCGCGACTGGCACGCATCACCTCTTTTTGCGATTTTGCAAAGGCCGGTGGATCCAAAACGATCACATCGAACTGTTGATCCGTACGGCGCAGAAACTCGAATACATCAGCGGTGATCAAGGGATGGCGCTCCGTATCCAGCCGGTTGAGGTGCAGGTTGGCGGCCGCCAGTTCGTTGGCCGCCTGGGAGATCTCGACCGAAGTCACCGAGTGCGCTTCTCCGAGCGCTGCATAGACTGAGAACCCGCCGCTGTAGGAAAAGCAGTTCAGCACATCGAGCCCTTTGCACAGTGATCCCAGCAATCGGCGATTGTCCCGCTGATCCAGGAAAAAACCGGTCTTTTGGCCGCCGGCCGGATCCACCTGAAAGGATACGCTGTTTTCAATGATCGTGATTCTCGCCGCTCCCGGGCTGCCAATCCATTCACAACGTTCTGTCATCCCTTCCCGCGTTCGTCCCTTGCCTTCGCTGCGCTCATAGATGGCCTGCGGCTGCACCAACTCTTGCAACCAACGGAGCAGGAGGGGGCGAAGGCGCTCCATGCCGAGCACCGAGATGGTTAGAACCAATAAATCGCCGTACTGATCCACGACCAGGCCGGGCAGGTGATCCCCTTCGGCATTAACCAAGCGGAAGGCGTTTGTGGACGGTGGAACAACATGATTGCGCAGACGGACCGCCCGGTGCAGCGCTGCCTGCCAAAAAGCCTCATCCACTTTAGCACGCGGATCCCGGCTAAGAACTCGAAAGGCGATATCAGAGTTCGGATTATAAAATCCCCTGGCTATAGGATTATGCTGATGATCGCAGAGCAGGACGATATCGCCTGGCCGGCAGGCCGCTGTTGCAGATGCAATAGCGCCGGAAAACACCCAGGGATGACCGCGTTTGACAATCTCTTGCTTGCCGGGTTTGAGAACGAGCGTGGCTTCCATGCTGCCCTTCTATTCGGGTTTTAAGTGAGGAACAGTCGATGCGTTCGTCGCGTTTCAGCGGATATAATGTAGCTAGAGGTGGTTTAAAATGCAAGGCCCTCGGGATTTTGCTTGTTTCAGCGCCGCTATTTTTGTAAATTGTTTATATCGTTGTGTTTGGACGGTTCGGCGCCTGACGGTCGCTCCAGAAGCGCCGACGATAAAGCGCGGTCGTGCGTGAACAAAGCATGCTGATGAATGGAAAGGATTCAATATGACCAGAATGGGCTGGGTGACGGCACTCTCTATCTTTTTGGCCAGTCAGGTTTTTGCCGAGGAGACTCCATGGGCTGTGGGCGCCCATTTCGTGCTGTCATTGCCTCAATCCGATTTTGCCAATTTGTCCAAAGACGGAGAAGGGCTTGGCGGCAAAGTGCTCTATCGTCCGAATCTTTCGCGCCACTTTGCCCTGCGGGCGGATTTAGCGTATATATCCTACGGCGAAAAGCGGAAAAGCATGACCGACGTTTCCTACGGCTACTATCTGATGCAAATACGCAATGAGTCTTTCCAGCTGACCGTAGGACCACAGTTGTCTTTGCCTTTGGGGCCGGTCACCGCTTACGCAGCCCCCATGGGCGGTCTGTATGTGTACCGAACCGTGATCTCTATTCCCGCTCTGTATTATTATTACGGCTGGCCGGCGGCTGAGACCACATCGAGCCTGACCCGCTGGGGCTGGAACGTCAATGGCGGCTTTTTAATCGATGTGGGCATCGGGCCGGTATTTGATCTGCAGTTTAAATATCAAAAGATCGCCAAGGCCGTCCAATCCAAGATTGAGGACGTCACCACGGAGAGCGACGCCACGGATTTTTATATCGGTGTGGGTGTGCTTTTTTACCTCAAGAAAAAATACTGATATGTCGAACTCGTGGCGCATCGGTTCCGAGGAATACGAACAGGCTTTGCAACAAGAGGGGGCGTATTGGGGTCAGGAGAGCGAAAAGGCATTCAGCCAGGGAATTCCCTTTTCCGCTGATATGCGCCGGGCGCAACGGCTGTATGTAGACCGCGGACCCGGTTTGCCGCAACAGCAGGTCTATGACCCGGTGGCCGAGCGGATCATGAACGGCGATCTTTATCAACTCCTATTTGATCGCGTGGCTGCGGTGTCGCCGCACAGCCGGGTGTTGGTGCTCACCTGTGGTCCGGGTGGTCTGGCACTGGAGTTGGCGCGCCAAGGACATCACGTTCATGCCATAGACATCAGCCAAGGGGCCATCGCTCTTGCTGAACGGATGGTAAAAGAAAATCCTTTTACGGAAAATTTCGGCAGTCTCCGTTACACGGTTGCCGATCTCAACCGCATCGAGTTGGAAAAGGAAAGGTATGATGTGGTGATCGCCTGGGACGGCCTGCATCATATTCTGGCTCTGGATCGTCTGATGGGGCAGATCCGGGTCAGCTTGGCGCCGTCCGGTGTATTCATCTTTAGCGACAACGTTGGCATGTCCTTTCTCTCCCGCCTGATCGGAGGCGCTCTCTACTTTATGCTGCCGACCCATGTTCCCTATCGCATCAAGCTCGGTTTTGTTCTGGGCGGAAGAGAAAAGATCAGCGAAGAGATGACGCGTCGTTCCCCTTTCGAGGAGGTCTCCAGCGGCAGCATCATGGAAACCGTCGGCCGCCATTTCACCCTGCAGCAATGCAAGTCCCACACCGGCATCGGCTATCGAGCGGCGCTGGCCGGCGATCTGCGCGGACCGGATCAGCGGCGGCACCGTTTTTTGCGGCGGTTGAAAAAGCTGGACGATTGGGCGGTGGATCACGGCCTGCTCAAGGGGGATCATGTCCTGGCAATCGCTGTCCCGCATAAGGATTGAACCATTTAAAAACAATAGAGTATTTTAAACATCTACCGCGCAGGATCCCTATGAAAGAAAAAGCCTATCAGCCGACCGTGTCCGCCAAAGAGGTCGATCAGATCGCCCGCAACCTTTTGCACGATCCGTTCATCATTCTCGGTCCCCATCGATTGGAGGGCAAGAACGGCTGGGTGGTCCGCGCCTGGATTCCCGACGCCCGCGCCGCCTCTGTGTTGCATCCCACTGCGCGCAGCGAATTTCCCATGCACCCGGTGCACAGCGACCACTTTTTCGAGGTGCAGATTCCTGAATGGGATCAGCTGCCGAACTATCAGCTGCACATCATCGCGGAGAACGGTCACGAGCGCTTTGTGCATGACCCTTATTTTTTTCTGCCGCAGCTGGGCGAGCTGGATCTCTATCTGTTCGGCAAGGGGGATCACCACACCATTTATGAAAAACTCGGCAGCCATCCCACGACCATCGACGGCGTGAACGGAGTCTATTTCGCCGTCTGGGCGCCGAACGCGCGCAACGTCAGTGTGGTCGGCGATTTCAATCAGTGGCACGGCGGCAAGCATCAAATGCGGGTGCTCGGCCGGTCGGGCATCTGGGAGCTGTTCATCCCTGAGATCGGGGTGGGCGAAAAATATAAATATGAGATCAAGGATCGGGCCGGCAACCTGATGATCAAAACCGATCCATACGGCTTTCAATTCGAGGTCCGGCCGCAGACCGCCGCGGTGGTCTGCGATATCAATCGGCACTCCTGGCAGGATCAAGCGTGGATGGAGCGGCGGCGCGCCACGGATCCGCTCTCCCAACCCATGGCGGTCTATGAGGTGCATCTCGGTTCCTGGCGTCGCGTGCCGGAAGAGGGCGGCCGTTTTTTAACCTATCGGGAGTTGGCGCACCAGCTCACCGAGTATCTGCTCGGAATGGGCTACACCCACGTGGAGCTTTTGCCCGTTTCCGAGCATCCGCTGGACGCTTCCTGGGGGTATCAGGTCACCGGTTATTATGCGCCCACTTCCCGTTTCGGCACGCCGGAGGATTTTCAGTATTTCGTCGATTATCTGCACGCCCACAACATCGGCGTGATCATCGATTGGGTTCCCGCCCATTTCCCGCGCGACAGCCATAGTTTGGCCTGGTTCGATGGCTCGCATTTGTACGAGCACGCGGACCCGCGCAAGGGCGAGCACAAGGATTGGGGCACGCTGATTTTCAATTACGGCCGCAACGAAGTGCGCAATTTTCTGATCGCCAATCTGATCTTCTGGTTTGAAAAATATCACGTGGACGGCGTGCGGGTGGACGCGGTGGCCAGCATGCTCTATCTGGATTATTCCCGCAAGGAGGGGGAGTGGATTCCCAACGCCTTCGGCGGCCGGGAAAATCTGGAGGCCATCGATTTCATTAAAAAGTTCAACGAGGTGATCTTTCACTATTATCCCGGCGTGCTCTCCATCGCCGAAGAGTCCACCGCCTGGCCCGGCGTTTCCAAGCCCACCTATCTCGGCGGCCTGGGATTCAACATGAAGTGGAACATGGGATGGATGAACGATTTCCTCACCTATTTCAGCAAGGATCCTTTGTACCGCAAATACCATCACAACATGATCACCTTCGCCCTGCTTTACGCCTTTCATGAGAATTTCGTTCTTGTGCTCAGTCACGACGAGGTGGTGCACGGCAAGCGGTCGCTGTTGGATAAAATGCCGGGCGATTTTTGGCAAAAGTTCGCCAACCTGCGCACGCTGCTGGCCTTCATGTACGGTCATCCGGGCAAGAAGCTGTTATTCATGGGGTCCGAGTTCGGTGTGTGGGAGGAGTGGTCGGAATCGAAAAGCCTGGATTGGCATCTGTTGGAGTATGAGCCGCACCGACAGCTGCGCACCCTGGTGCGCGACCTCAATC
>JAKJDB010000232.1 GCA_022706175.1 Candidatus Zhuqueibacterota bacterium
CATCGGACGATCTCCATCACCGCCATGATCCTGCTGCTGGCCGGATTGCAGATTCTCCTCATCGGCATGATGTCCGACGGATTGGCGCGCAAAATCGGCTTGCAGAATCCGCTGGAGTATCGCACCCATGCGGTGGTGGAATTGGATCCGCTGTCGCCCCCCTCTTGAGCCGGACGGCACTGACGAAACCCGATGGCAAAGCCGGAGTCGTTCTCCGGCCTTCTGGTAATCTTTTCGTGCGGAAACTCTATGATTGAATTTAAGATCGCTGATTTTTTCTACCTTAACGACCTGGCCGGAACCTACTGGCTGCTGCGCCGGTCTGAGCACTGGACTCCGGAAAAGTTTCGCAACTATCAGGCGGACCATCTGCTAGCGCTGCTGATCCACTGTGCTCAGCAGGTGCCCTATTACAGTGAACTGTTTAAAAAAAGCGGACTGTCCGCAGAGCGGCTGAATCGGGAGAATGTTCTGGAGCAACTGCGCCGTCTGCCGCTGCTGGATAAGGACGTGCTGCGCGCCGCGCCGGACCAGTTCATGGCGCGCAATGCCCAAGCGTTCAGACCCAAGGCCATCACCACCTCCGGAACCACCGGTACGCCCTTGACCGTGTTTTGGGACCGCGGCTCCAATGTGATGGAGCTGTGCAGCATGCAGCGCT
This sequence comes from Candidatus Zhuqueibacterota bacterium, assembly GCA_022706175.1. The sequence continues at coordinate 662 of JAKJDB010000232.1, forward strand.
TTTGGCGCTGGGCCGGGTTTCGCATCGGCCAATCGTTTCTCGATCTGCGCAGCCGGGTGTTCACCGATCAGGATCGGCATCTGACCACGCATGGCCGGGCGCGCTATATCCGCAACTGGAAGATCAATTCTCTTGAGTTCAACTCGGATCTGATCGACAAAGAGACTTTGCCGGATTATTATCAGCTTCTGCTGCGCTATCAGCCGCGGCTGCTGCGCGGCCATCCTCAGGCCATGCAAAAGCTGGCGCTGCTGCTGCAGGAATCAGGAATGAGCGGATGGAAGCCGCGGGTGGTCACCCCCACCTCTGAGGCGCTGTACGATTTTCAAAAAGCCGAGATCGCGGCCGCCTGGGCGGCGCCGATTCTGGACCATTACGGATTGAAAGAGCACAACGCCTTTTTCGCCCAGTGCCCGGAAGGCGGTTATCATATCTTTCCAGAGTACGGCATCACTGAGGTTGTCGACGACCACGGCGTTGCGGTGAAACCGGGCGAAGAGGGGTGGATCGTGGCCACCGGGTTGCACAATTTCGCCCAGCCGTTGCTGCGCTACAACACGCGCGACCGCGGCGTGGCGGCCGGCGATGAACGCTGTGCCTGCGGCCGCACTCTGCCGCTGATCCGTTCGGTCATCGGCCGCATCGACGACTGCATCCATACAAAAAACGGGGCACGATACTCTGGAATGCACTTTGCCTTTTTCGGCCGCAAGGGCATTCAAAAAGCCCGGCTGGTTCAGGAGAACCTGCATTCCGTTCAGGTGGAGTTGGTGACCACAGCCGAGTTCGATCAGCAGGAGGCTGAAGCGCTCAGGGAAGCCCTGTTGCGTAAAGTGGATCGGCAGTTGAGCTTTACGTTCGTGTACCGCGATGATATTCATCAGGAGACGCCGGGCAAGTTCAAGTTTGTCGTCTCTCGCTGCCGCCCGCAGGACGCCGGAAAACCTTGACCTATAAAGAAAAAGGGCGATTATGGAGAACGGCAGGATAAAACTGGTTGTGCTCGGCGCGGGTCCGGCGGGCCTGGCTCTGGCCATGAAATGGTTGCAACGTCCGTCCCTGAAGGCGGACGTGGTGGTGCTGGAAAAGGCCGATCAGGTGGGCGGCCTGGCCGCCGGCTTTGAGCAGGAGGGGCTGATCTTTGATTACGGCAGCCATCGTCTGCATCCGTCCACCTCTCCCGAGATTCTGACGGAGCTGCACAACCTGCTGGCCGGGGATCTGCTGGATCAGCCGAGGTATGGGCGCATTCGCCTGTTTGACCGGTTTGTGCAGTTTCCACTCAAACCCCTGGAACTGGTGCGCAAACTGCCGCCGGCCTTTGTCGCCGGCTTTCTCCGCGACAGCCTGGTCAAACTGTTCAGAACCGGAGGAGCGCCGGTCTCCTTCGCGGACGTTCTAATGAACGGGCTGGGAAAAACCTTTTGTGAATCGTTCTATTTTCCCTATGCGGAAAAACTGTGGGGACTGCCGCCGGAGCAAATCGCCGCCGTGCAGGCGCAGCGCCGGGTGGCAGCCAACAGCTTTTGGAAAATGGCGGCCAAGGTCCTGTACAAGATGCCCGGCTTGAAGCGGCCGGGCGCCGGACGCTTTTTTTATCCGGCCAAGGGATTCGGCCAGATCAGCCGGGTACTGGCGCAAGAGGTGCAACGGTTGGGCGGATCGCTGCGCACACATGTGCAAATCGAACGCATCGAAGAGCAAACCGATGGGAGCTGGATTCTGCATCAGCAGGGCGGAGCATGTCTGCAGGCGGATATGCTTTTTTCCACTATTCCGCTGACGGTCCTGACCCGGTTGATCCGCCCGGTTGCGCCGGCGCCGGTGATGCAGGCTGTGGAAGCGCTGCGTTTTCGCGCCATGGTGTTGCACTATGTGATTTTAGAGACCGATCAGTTCACTCCCTACGACGCGCACTATTTCCCGCAAAAGGACCTGATCTTTTCCCGGCTGTCAGAACCGAAAAATTATCGCCGCGCCGTCGAACCGCGCGGCCGAACCGGTCTCTGCCTCGAGATCCCCTGTGACGTGGACAGTGCGGTCTGGAATCAAACAGATGCCGAGATCACTGCGCGCGTGCTGGCCGATCTGCACAAAGCCGGCCTGCCGGTTCGTTGCCGCGTGATCAACAGTTTCTCCAAGCGGTTGCCGTTTATCTATCCGATATACGATCTGGCGTTTGCCGATCATCTGCAAACGCTTGAAGACCATCTGAACCGTTTTCCCCGGCTGATCCGTTTGGGCCGCCAGGGATTGTTCGTACACGATAACACCCATCACACCATCGAGATGGCCTACAAAGCCTCCGGGTGCCTTGACGATGATGGCCGCTGGTCCGCTGAACAGTGGCAGCGCCATCTGCACTCGTTCGCGCAGAACGTGGTTGAAGATTAAACAGTCAACGCTTCTTCGAATCCGTCGGAAGCAGGCTTGAACATCGACGGCTTTGGGACCAAGCGTGCAGCCCTTTCACTCAAAGGATTTTTTACAGCGGTATCAGAACATCGTGCTGGGCAGCCGCCGATTATGCTATCTGATCAAATACGAATTCATCACCCTGTTCATCAGTCCGATCCCCGGCGCACTGGGACTGGCCTTGCGAAAATGGCTGTATCCTCACCTGTTGCAGGCATGCGGAAAAGGGGTGATTTTCGGCAAGGATGTGGTGATCCGCCATGGGTTAAAGATCCGCATCGGCTCCAAGGTGGTCATCGACGACGGCTGTGTGCTGGATGCGCGGGGAGACCATAACCGCGGCATCGTCATCGGCGATCGCGTGATCCTCGGACGCCATACGGTTCTCGGCTGCAAGGATGGCAACATCACCATCGGCGACAACGTGGGCATAGGCACGTTCTCCATGCTGCACGCCGTGGGCGGCAATGAGGTGGTTCTGGAAGACTCGGCTCTTCTGGCGCCGTATGTCTACCTGGTTGGCGGCGGCACGCACACTTTCAGCGATCCCTCTATTCCGATCACGGAACAAGAGCTGGTTTACAAAGGGGGCATCACTCTGCATCGCAACTGCTGGCTGGGCGCACGGGTCACAGTGCTGGATGGAGTCTCCATCGGCCGCGATGCGGTCCTCGGCGCCGGTGCTGTGGTGACGGAAGATGTGCCAGATTTTGCCATCGCCGTGGGTGTTCCTGCCAAGGTAGTGAAACAGCGTAAATAGATTCATGAATTACAAAAGTTTCAATCCTGTCTTACACAACTGAAATTTCCGCCTGTTCAGAAAATATCCAGCAAAGAACAATTGTAAATATTGCAATTAAAGACAATAGGGCCTGTGGCCCTTTTTTATTTTAATTTGTTGATATTTAGTGGCTTGTAAAAATGCGCTTGTGGAATTATTGGTATAATAATTGCTTTTAGGCGTGGTGTGCAAAGGGCCAAGAAGGCCCGCTGCGGTGGTTATCATAGTATCTGTATAATAATTTAAATCTTAAGCCAATAGGCGTCCAATTGGAATTTTCTTTTTGTGGCATGGCATCCCAAGAATGAAAATCGAGTGTCCCAGGAAAGAAACAGAATAAGTACAAAAGCGCAATGATAGAGGTAAGGAGCGGCGGAATGGAAGATAGGGTGAGGCGGAGGGCGATCCTATTGATGGGAATGATCGTTCTGATCTCGCATATAGGAGATGGCGTGATCCCCGGGTTGGGGATTGACCGGGCGGAGGCGCAGACAGAGGACTATCATCGTTTTCTGGAAGAGAATTATGCGGACTCGTTGATTGAGAATTCCACCTACCCGGCATGGGTTTCCTATCAACTCTGGCTGCGCGATCTTGCCAAAAAGTTTTTCTACGAAACCATGAAGTGGCAGCAGGCCGACGGCCGGCTCTATTCTTCACTCAACATCTGGCGAATGGATGATGAGACCGAGCTGTTTCTCGCCTGGACGCCCTATTACCTGTTGACCGGCGATGAGGCCATTTACACGGCGGTGAAGAAAATTTTGCTGGTCTATTACGCGCGCAACAAGACCCGGTTTGAGCACGGCTATTTTAAGGATCCTTTTCCCGATACCGAGCATTCGATGGAGGCGTTGATTCTTCTCGCCAATCTGGCCTACGTCAAACCGGGCGATACAGAGGTGGTCGCTCTGTTGCGGGATCTCGTGGAGCACTGCGGTAATTTCGCGCCCGGCTGTGAGCCGTGGTACAATCCGACTACCCGGCACATGCGCAGTCTCGGGCCGGGCACACGAAGCATCGATGCGAACTGTCCCTACGGTGTTGATTGGCCGTTCAATCAGCAGTTTGCCAAACTGGCTTTTGCTTATTATAATGCGACCAAGGATGTGAACTATTTGAACTGGGCGCGGGATTATCTCGACGGTTGGATCAACAGCATGGATCGCTGTCTGCTGCAGAATGGTGCGCCGATGATGCCCTGGGAGGTGGATCCGCAGACCGGCGCCTTTGGCACCTGCAGCGGCAAGTGGTACGATAATAAATGGCAATGGGGATGGGGTTGGGATAACGCCAGTTTCGAGGGCATCCGCGACAGTCGCGGCGCTTTTATAGATTGTTACCGTTTAACCGGGCAGCGGGTGTATGT